>JADGOO010000143.1 GCA_017882905.1 Acidimicrobiia bacterium
AAGCTGGAGTCCGCGGGAGCCCCGCCGTTGATCAGGACGGTGCGCGGCGTCGGCTACGGGCTGCGGGTCGACTGATGTCGCTACGCCGCCGGGTGATGCTCGGCGTCGTCGCGGTGGTCGCCGTCTTGGTCGTCGCCAACGTCACGTTGGCCGCGACCTTCCATTCGTTCTTGCGCGACAGAACGGATCAGCAGCTCGTCGGCGTCGCCGATTCGCTGATCAACCGGCGCACGCTCGCCTTTCCCGGTCCGTCGAGCAGCGCGGCGCGCAACCGAGCGCGTGCCACCGACACGTTCAGTGAGTTCTACATCGGCGTCGTCGCCGACGGGGGCAAGGTCCTGCACCGGCTCGGCGCGCCGCTCGATGAGCGCCGAGCCGCCGTACCGCGGTTGGTGGTCGATCAGCTCGCCGCGCACGAGCGGCCGACTGGCGCGGCACTGGCTCCGTTCAGCGCGTCGTCGAAAGGTGGAGGCTCGGGTTGGCGCGTGGTGGTCGTGCACAACCAGCCCACGAACGAGACCGTCGTGGTGGCGATCAGCGAGGCGGAGATGGACGCGACGCTGGCGCGCATCCATCTCGTGCTCATCCTGGCCACAGTCGCGGTGCTCGGCGCCTTGGCGGCAGTGTCGTGGTGGGTGTTGCGGCAAGGGGTGCGGCCCCTCGCCGACATCGCCCGAACGGCGGGGACGATCGCGGCCGGCGACTTGTCCCAGCGCGTCGCCAACACCGACGAGCGAACCGAGGCCGGGCGGCTCGGAGTGGCGCTCAACGCGATGCTCGAACAGATCGAAGTCGCGTTCGCGGCCGGCACCGCCTCGGAACAGCGGCTCCGCCGGTTCGCAGCCGATGCATCACACGAGCTGCGGACCCCGTTGACGTCGATCCAGGGTTACGCCGAGCTCTGGCGCGCCGGCGCGTTGCGCGCCGAAGACGACCTCGCCGAGGCGATGCGCCGCATGGAGCTCGAAGCGCGGCGCATGGCGACGCTCGTCGAAGAGCTGCTCTTGCTCGCACGGCTCGATCAGAACCGCGCGCTGGAACGAGCGCCGGTGCGCCTCGACGCGATCGTGGCCGATGCGGTGCGCGACGCGCGGGCCACCGAGCCCGACCGACCGATCGACATGCAGCTCGAACCGGCGGTTGTGCTGGGCGATGACGCGCGAATGCGCCAAGTGCTCGCCAACCTTCTCACGAACGCTCGCATGCACACGCCGGCCGGCACGCCCGTGCACGTGACGGTCACCATCACGCCATACGGCGCCCGGCTGGTCGTGGCCGACGACGGGCGCGGCCTCGAGCCGGAGGTCGCCGAGCAGATGTTCGAGCGCTTCTTCCGCGCCGATCCAGGGCGCGCCCGCACCGGGTCGGGGAGCGGGCTCGGCCTGGCCATCGTGGCCGCGATCGTCGAAGCCCACAATGGGCGCGTCGCCGTCGAGACCGCGCCGGGCGCGGGCACCCGCTTCATCGTGGAGCTGCCGACGGCCGACGAGCGTCGGACCACGATGTCGGAGCCTGCCCACGCCGTCGACCGCGACTACGGATGCGACGGGCTCGGGCCTTCGCCCTCGAGCTCGAAGGCGACCTCGTCGAGGTAGCACCAGTACCAGTCTTCGCCGGGCTCGAACGATTGCACGAGCGGATGTTGGGCGCTCCCGAAGTGCGCCGTGGCGTGCCGGCCAGGGGAGGAGTCACAGCAACCGATGTGCCCGCAGCTCGTGCAGCGGCGCAGGTGCACCCAGCGGCCACCGGTGGCGAGGCACTCCACGCAGCCGGTGCCCGACGGCGCGACTGCAGCGATGCTCTCGAGATGGGTGCACGTACCGGCCCTGACTCCTCCGCGGGTTTGGTCTGGGCCCGACGTTACGATGCAACGCCGGCGCATTCCCACCGATGCGTTGCCGTGCACGCGCGTGCGATGCGGAGTGAACGTGAACGAGCCCGAGGTCGATGTCCGTCGTGACCCCGGTCGAGGGCGGTTCACGATCTTCGTCGGGGGTGAGCCCGCCGGGTTCACCCACTACGAGATGCGCGACGGCTCGTGGGCGTTCCTGCACACCGAGACCGACGATCGGTTCGCCGGTCGAGGGCTCGCTACGCAGCTGATCGCCGCGGCTCTCGATGCCGTGCGAGCCGAGGGCGGCACCGTGCTGCCGTACTGCCCGTTCGTGCGCCGCTTCATCGGCGATCGCCCCGAGTACCTCGACCTCGTTCCGGCCGCCCGGCGCGCCGAGTTCGAGCTCACCGTCTGACCGCGGTGATCCGCGCGGCGACGTGTGAGCGAACAAGGGCCAACGTTCGCACAAGGAGGAGCCGTCCATGAGCCAGGTCGAGATGATGCGCAAGGTGATCGTCGAGACGAAGCGGGTCGTCGCCGGGATCGAGCCCGACCAGCTGACGAACGCCACACCGTGCGTCGACTGGGACGTGCACGCGCTGCTGAACCACATCACTGGTGGCGCCACGATGTTCGCCGAGTGCGTGCAGAACGGCAGCATCAGCGACGACGAGATGGGGCGTCTGATGACGACGGATCTCGTCGAAGGCGACTATCGGCAGGCCTTCGGGGCGGCCGCCGACCGGGCCACCGCCGCGTTCGATGCGCCGGGCGCGCTCGACAGGACCGTCAAGCTCCCGTT
This sequence comes from Acidimicrobiia bacterium, assembly GCA_017882905.1. Lineage (GTDB taxonomy): Bacteria > Actinomycetota > Acidimicrobiia > IMCC26256 > PALSA-610 > Chersky-683. Next base: position 2,637 of record JADGOO010000143.1, read on the forward strand.
CGGCGAGATGCCGGCAGGGGTGGCGTTGCAGATCGCCATCTTCGATGTGGCGACGCATGCTCTCGACCTTGCCGTGGCCACGAGCCAGCGCCAGGAGCTCGATCCCGAGGTGTTACAGGCCGCATGGGACAGCGCGCAGTCGATGCTCACGCCGGAGCTGCGCGCGGCGGGGCTCTTCGCGGCGCCCCGGGAAGTGGCGACCGACGCGCCGCTGGCCGAACGGTTGCTCGCGTTCGCGGGCCGCACGGTCTGACGCGCCGGCGCCGCTCAGGCCACGCGCACTGCGGCGCGCAGCTGCGGGGCGAGATCGCCGCGGCGCTTCACCTGTACGTCGGAGAGGCCGAGCCACGCGGCCAGCTCGGTGAGCTCTGTGGCGAGCGCCGGCGCGACGTCGACCGGCTCGGCGTGAGCTTCGGTCCACGCGGCCTGCACGAGCAACGCGCCGGCGGCCCGGTCCGACTTCAGGTCGACGCGGGCGACGAGCCGGTCGCCGAGCAAGAAGGGCAGCACGTAGTACCCGTGCACGCGTTTCGGTGCCGGCGTGTAGATCTCGATGCGGTAGCGGAAGTGCCAGAGCCGCTCCACGCGACTGCGCTCCCAGACGAGCGAATCGAAGGGGGAGAGCACGGTGCACGCCTCGATGCGTCTCGGCACGACCGCGTCGCGATGCAGGTATGCGGGTTGCTTCCAGCCTTCGACTTGCACGCGGCGTACGTCGCCGCGCTCTTCGAGCGAGCGCAGCGCGGCGCGTGACGGCGGGATCTTGAGCCGGAAGTAGTCGGTGAGGTCGCGCTCTGTCGCCACGCCGAGCGCGCGCGCTGCTTTGGCGAGCAGCTCGACGCGCGCATCGTCTTCCGTCACGTGCACGTTGCGCACCGCTTCGGGGATGACGCGCAGCGGCAGGTACACGCGCTCGAACGTCGCTGTGCGCCGAGCGGTGATCCGCCCGCACCAGAAGAGCCACTCGAGCGCCATCTTGGCGTCGCTGAGGTCCCACCACGGGCCGGTGCGGCGATCGCCTGGCTCGCGCAGCGACCCCGCTGTCACCTCGCCGCGTTCCTCGACGACGGCGGCGATCTCCTCGACGAAGTGGGGCCGTTGCTCCTGGATCATCCGGATCTGGCCCCACATCGCGCCCTGCGTCGCCTTCAGCATCTTCCAGCGGAACAGGGGCCAGTCGGCGATCGGGATCAGCGACGCCTCGTGCCCCCAGTACTCGAACAGCTCGCCGGCGTTCAACAGCTTGCGGAGCGACTCTCGGTCGTGTTCCCCGACGCGGGCCCAGATCGGGAGCTCTTGTGATCGAACGAGCACGTTGACCGAGTCGAGCTGGATCAGCTGCACCTGATCGAACACGCGCCGCACATGACCGCGGTCGCCGCGCGCCGCCGTGCGGCGCCGGCGGAAGCCTTGCGCGCCGAGTGCGACGCGCCGGGCCTGATCGAGTGACAGGTCGTCCACGGGCGGCGAACGCTACCGGGGGCGGCCCAACGATCGAGGTGCGCCGAGCGGGCGGTAGCGTGGATCGTCATGGCCTGGACCGCTCCTGATCGTGTCGAGACGGTCGCCAAGGGCCTCGCCGACAACGACTACCTCGCCGACGAGGGCCTCGCCACCGCGGTGTTCCTCGCCCTTCGTCTCCAGCGTCCGTTGCTCCTCGAGGGAGAAGCCGGCGTGGGCAAGACCGAGATCGCCAAGTTGATCGCCCGCTGGCTCGGCAGCGACCTCGTTCGGCTCCAGTGCTACGAGGGCATCGACGCATCGCAGGCCGTCTACGAATGG
>JADGOO010000144.1 GCA_017882905.1 Acidimicrobiia bacterium
CGCCCCCGGCGTTCGGTTGACCCGCCGAGGCGAAATGCGGTCCCGCGAGGGCCGCTCCTACGATGCGCCCATGCGCTTCGGACTCTTCATGGCCCCGTTCCACCCCGTTGGGCAGAACCCGACCCTCGCACTGGAACGCGACCTCGACCTGATCGTGCATCTCGACCGGCTCGGGTTCGACGAGGTCTGGATCGGCGAGCACCACTCCGCGGGCTACGAGATCATCGCGTCACCCGAGGTGTTCATAGCGGTGGCGGCCGAGCGCACCAAGCACATTCGACTCGGCAGTGGCGTCAACTCGCTGCCGTATCACCATCCGCTGATGCTCGCCGACCGCTTCGTGCTCCTCGATCACCTCACGCGGGGTCGCGCGATGCTCGGGTGCGGCCCGGGTCAGCTCACCTCCGATGCGCACATGCTCGGCATCCCGGCCGACGAGCAGCGGCCCCGCATGCATCAGGCCCTCGAAGCCATCATGCACCTCCTGCGTTCCGACGAGCCGCTCACGATGGAGACCGACTGGTTCACGATCCGCGACGCGCGCTTGCAGCTGAAGTCGTACACGCAGCCGCACCTGGAAGTGGCCGTCGCCGCGTCGATCTCGCCCACGGGAGCGATCGCAGCCGGTACGCACGGCGTGGGTCTCGTGTCGATCGCGGCGACGAGCAAGCAGGGCTTCGACGCGCTCGGCTCGCACTGGGGCGCGTGGTCGCAGACCGCGGAGCAGCACGGCAACGTCGCCGATCGATCCACGTGGCGGCTGGTCGGACCGATGCACCTCGCCGAGACGAAGGCCGAAGCCGTCGAGCAGGTGAAGTACGGGATCCTGCCGTTCTCGAAGTACTTCACCCACGTGCTGCCGGCCGGGCCGACGCGCGGCGACACGGCCGAGGAGATCATCGCGAACGTCGACGAAGACGGCTTCGCGGTGATCGGCACGCCCGACGATGCGATCGCCAAGATCCAGTCGCTCGTCGACGAGTCGGGCGGCTTCGGCACGTTCTTGCTGTTCGGGCACGACTGGGCGCGTCCGGAGCACACGAAGAAGAGCTTCGAGCTGTTCGCGCAGTACGTGATGCCGCACTTCCAGAACCAGCTGGCCGCACCCGCCGCGAGCTGCGACTGGGTCACCGGCAGCGGCGGCTTGTTCGTGGGCCAGGCGGCCAACGCGATCATGAAGGCGATCGGCGACCACGCCGCCGCGCAGCAGCCGACGGGCTAGCGGCGCACCCGCCCGGCATCAACGGGCGATGAGCACGCCGGCGTCCTTGGTGATGCGCCAGCCACCCGGCCGCGCGACCAGCGTCGCGGCCGCCGAGTGCACGCGAGCGCGGCTCGATTCGTCGAGCGCGTCGGCCGCGAGCATCGAGTCGAGGTAGGCGATCACCGGCTCGACCTCGGTGACCACGAGCGCGTCGTCGAAGCGCCGCGTCTCGATGCTCGCGAAGTGCTCGGCCAGCGCGACGGCGCCAGTCTCGAGACCGAAGCTCGCCGACGACTGTGCGTCTTCGGGCTGATGGCCGACGCTCGCGTACAGCGCGTCGAGCTCGATGAGATGCGGCGCGCCGAAGGTTGCGGCGACCACGACTCCCGACGGCTGCAGCACGCGGCGTAGCTCGCGCAGCGCCAGGCGCAGATCCGGCACGTGGTAGAGCATGAAGTTCGCGACGATCACGTCGAAGGTGCCGGTCGCGAACGGAAGGTGTTGCACGTCGCAGGTCGCGAAGCGCGCCGCAGGCAACACCGCGGCGAGTGCGCTACGAGCGTCGCCCAGCATGCCTTCCGAGAGATCGGTCAGCACGAGGTCGAAGGCCGCGGCCTGCGCCACGTTCGCCGCCCACAGCGTGCCCGCGCCGGCGCCGACCTCGAGCACGCGCGCCCCGGGCCGCAGCGCCATCTGCGCGAACAGCCATTCGTGCAGGCTCTGGGGATTCGTGCTGAAGCGCTGATGCAGTGCGATGCGAGCCGCAAGCTTCGCACTTGTTGCGTACTGCACGGTCCGCAGGTGCTCCGCGTTCTGCCTGCGCTCCACACGACCACGTTCGCACACCCGACGGGGCCCGTGCCCGGCACGTGGCCGCCTAGCCTCGCCCGCCATCCCATGAACGAGCCCACGACCACGCGCATCCGCACACCGGCCGGCATCGCACTGACCGTCCACGACTGGGGCGGCGACGGTGCCCCGGTGCTGCTCGCCCACCCCACCGGCTTCCACGGTCGGATCTGGGCGCCGGTCGTCGAGCACCTCCGCGAGGCCGGCCGCCACGCGTACAGCCTCGACTTCCGCGGCCACGGCGACAGCGACGCCCCCGCGCACGAGACGTACAGCTGGCACCACTTCGCCGACGACGTGCTCGCAGTCGCCGACCACTTCGCACTCGCAGGACGCGCCGATCTGATCGCCGCCGGACACAGCAAAGGCGCCGCGAGCCTTCTGCTCGGCGAGATCGCGCGGCCCGGCACGTTCGGCACCGTGTGGGCGTTCGAGCCGATCCTGTTCCCCACTGACGAGCCGCTGCCGCCGAGCGACGACTTCCCGCTCGCCGTCGGCGCGCGCCGCCGACGCAACGAGTGGGCATCGATCGACGAGGCCTACGACGCGTACGCGAGCAAGCCGCCGCTCGCCGTGATGGCACCAGAGAGCCTGCGCGCGTACGTCGACTACGGCCTACGCGATCGCGGTGACGGTGTCTTCGAGCTGAAGTGCGCGCCAGGGATCGAAGCGCGCGTCTACACGATGGGCCCGAACCACGGGCTGTTCAGTCAGCTCGGCGCGCTCGCGGCCAACGTGAAGGTGGTGTGCGGTGAGCACTCCGACGCGATCCCACCGCGCATCGCCGAGCAGATCGTGGCGCGCCTCGCGCACGGCACCCTCGAGGTCTGGGACGGCCACGGCCACTTCGGCCCACAGGCCGATCCGCAGCGCGCCGCCCGATCGATCCTCGCGATGGCGCGGTAGTGGCTACAGCTCCTTGAGCGACGACACCACTGCCCGCCAGCGGTCGGGGTCGGCTTTGTAGGGCGCGTAGAACGACAGCCGGTCGACGACGCCCGCGTAGCGCTTGCCGAGCTCGCCGGCGATCGCTTCGGGCTGCTCTGCGACCACCGCGAACGTGTGCAGGATCTCGTCGTCGATCATCTCGCCCATCTCGACCCAGCGACCCTGCTTCGACAACGCGTTGAGCTCGGTCTGCAGATCACCCCAGCCGTGCAGTTCCAGCACGCCGCGATACGCGGGTGTCGAGCC
>JADGOO010000145.1 GCA_017882905.1 Acidimicrobiia bacterium
CGGCCGACAGCGTGCTGTTCCTGGCTCGCGTCGCGGTCACACCGGCCGAGCTCGGGCTCGAGGCGGCCCACAGCCGGATCGGCCACCAGTACGTGCTCGACCCCGATGTGCGCCTGGATCCCGATCCGACCGCCGCGGCCGTCGTGCTCACCGACGCCGACGTTCCGGAGATGCTGGCGCTCGTGGAGCTGGCGAAGCCGGGACCCTTCCGGCCCCGGACCATCGAGATGGGCAGCTACTACGGCGTGCGAGATGGCGATCGCCTCGTCGCGATGGCCGGTGAGCGGATGCGCCTCGACGAGTGGTGCGAGGTGAGCGCGGTGTGCACGCATCCCGACGCGCGGCGGCGCGGCCTGGCGGCCTTGCTCACTGCCACCGTCGCTCGAGGCATCCGCGCGCGCGGACAGCAGCCGTTCTTGAACGTCGCCGCCGGCAATGAAAGCGCGTGCGCGCTGTACGAGAAGCTCGGCTTCCGCCACCGCGCCGATCTCACCTTCGGCGCGCTGAACGGCTCAGTGTGACGTGTAGTCGGTCTCCGGCGCGTCTTTCACGGCCACTGCGAAGCAGAAGCAGTGGATGGCCCCGCCGCCGGTCGGCGCCAGGCTGTGCACCTTGTTCGGCGGGATGTAGACGAGATCGCCCGGCACAACGGCGCGGTCTTCGCCGTCGATCGTCATGATGCCGCGCCCGTTCATCACGAAGTAGAACTCGTGGGTCGGGTGCGTGTGCGGGAATACCGCGCCGCCCGCCGCGACCTCGAACTCGTTGACGAGCTCGAGGTAGCCGCCGTTCGTGAGCTCCTTCATCTCGCGCGGGTGCACGAGATACCAGACGGGCACGGTGCCGTTGTGCTCCACCTCGGGTTCGACATCGGCAATCGTTCGCACGTCCATGGATGAGCCCTTCTGGCGAGACCGGCGGTTGCGCCGGGAGCGTAGCGAGGGGGACAGGCAAACGTGCCTGTCCCCCTCGACGAGTGCTGCTGGGCGACGCGTCGCTGGTCGCCGCGACGCGCGAATGCGAGCGTCGCGCCTAGAAGGGCCCGGGGCCGTTGCTCCCACCATCTGTCGTGCGGCTCGCGAGCACGCACTGACCGCTGCGGTGGCCGCCGACGGTGTTCGGCAGCGACACGCGGGGCCAGAACGTCGGCCCGGCATCGACGCTGTCCCAGACACGGCTGTTGCCCGTGCACGTGAGGTTGCCCGCCACGTTGTTCGAGAGGATCTCGATCGCGTCGGGGTCGGCAAGGTTGTTGTTCGTGAACGTGAGACTGCCGGCGATCTGCACGCGGTTCACACCCATCCAGCACGACCTCGTGTTGCTGATCGTCACGCTGCCAGCAACCGTCATGTCTTCGTACGCGCTGAAGGCCGGCGACTGGAACAGGTTGAACAAGCCGTGCGGGACGCAGTTGACGCCGCCGCCACCACCGTTGGAGCTGACGCTGCCGCCGACGCTCACGTTGTGGGCGAGCACACCCAGCGCGCCGGTCGACACGATGCTGCCACCGATCTCGGCGTGGCTCGACAAGGTGGGGCTGCTCGGGTTCGGCTCATCGATGCACGTGGAGCTGGTGGTGTTGCACCCCGCGACGAGCACTGCGTCGGCGCCCACCATCACACTGCCGGTGACCGTGAGGCGCGAGTGGTTCATGCCGAAGGCCGCGAGCAGGCCGGAGCCCGGGTTGACGCGCACGTTGCCGTGGACGACGGCCGGGCCGGCCGGCACCGCACACACACCGCTCACGATCACGTCGCCCGAGATGGTGCCCACGAGCACACCGGGCGCGTTCGGCGTGCCGCTACAGGTACGGGTTCCCGAGGCGCCGGCGGCCGGTGCCGCCGCGACGAGCCCGGCAACCATGACGAGGGCCCCTCCGAGGCGGCACAGCGATCGGGCTGACATTCGCATTGACATCTGCTCCCCAATCTCAATCCGACTGTTTCGCGGCGAATGTAACCAGTTTCGCCGCGCATCACAATCAACGCCCTGGTCGTGACAATCACCAGCCCGAGGCGTGGGGCCGGTGCACGCCACTGTGCCGCGTGAGCCCCGAACGACCGGCTCGGGTCCCCGCGGGCGCAAGACGCTTACCGCGCGTACACACGCGGCTCGTATCGCTCTCAACTGGACCGCGTACCGTGCACCGAGATGCAGACTGCGCCGCACGGCGTCACCCCCTCGACCGCCACCGAACCCTGGTGGCGCTGGCGACGCGACAATGGCGTCGTGCGCTCGCGCGAGGGTCGACGCCGGCGGCGCCGTCTGATCTTCCTCACCGTCGTGGTGCTGCTCTCCGTGCCGGTGTGGTCATTTGCGCGGGCCGTGATGGTGTCGAACGGCGATCCCTTCTCGGCCAACGCCACCGAATGGGCCCGGAGCCACGGGCTCGGCTGGCTCGTCGATCGCACCGAGCACTTCTGGTACTCGCACCACCAGCCCCACGCCGGCGGGATCCCCCGTGGCGGGATACCGATCGTGGGCCGCGTGGCACCCACGGTGACCCGGGCCAGCAGCCCCCGCACCACGGCGCTGCCCGCTCCGCTCTGCCCGCGCCCGATCCCACCGATCGCCACACCGGCGCTCGCCAACGAAGGCGTGTGGCAGCCCGCCGGACGCAGCGACGGATCACTGTGCTTCGCGTACCTGCGGACCGACACGGTGCACACCGCCTACCTCGCGGGCGTGGCCTGGATGAACATGAAGGACTTGCGCGCCACACTGCACAACGGCACCGACCAGCCCGGCGGCGGCCCGTGGCGGGCAGGCGCACAGATCTCACCCGCCGACTATCCGACCGTCGAAGCCGCGTTCAACAGCGGCTTCCGCCTCGATTCGAGCCGCGGCGGCTACTTCACTGAGGGCCGGACGGTGCAACCGCTGGTGGCCGGGCGTGCGTCGCTCGCCATCTACAGCGACGGCCACGTGGCGATCGGCGCCTGGGGAACCGAGATCCCGCCCAGCCCATCGATCGTGTCGGTCCGCCAGAACCTCGACCTGCTCGTCGATCAGGGTCACGCCGTGGCCGGGCTGTCGAGCTCGAGCTCGCAATGGGGCGCCACGCTCGGGAACAAGATCTTCACGTGGCGCTCGGGCGTGGGCATCGACGCGCACGGCAACCTCATCTACGTGGCCGGCCAGGCCTTCGACGTGCCGAGCCTGGCTGCGGTGCTGCAACAGGCAGGGTGCGTGCGAGCCATGGAGCTCGACATCAACCCCTACTGGGTCACCTTGATGTCGTTCGTGCCCTCGGCGCCCGCGCCCGGCTCGACCATCGCGCTCACGCCGACGAAGCTCCTCGCGTCGATGCCACGCGCCGCCGACCGGTACCTGCACAACGGCACCCGCGACTTCATCGAGCTCGACCTGCGCCGCTGACTTGAGCAGTTTGCACTAAATCGGCATACGCCACTGGTCAACAATGGCCTCAAGGGCACCTACGGAGCGCGCCGATCAAAGCAGGACCAAGGAAGGCTCTGACAGAGCCCAGGCAAGGAGGCCTCAATGAAGCTCCGTCAACTTGCGACGTTTGCCGGCATCGCCGCGCTCTCGCTCGCCATCTTCGCGCCGGCCGCAAACGCCGACGTGCACGTCAATGCAGGAAGTCTCGCCTTTGACCCCGCCGGTGCGCCCACGATCGGCGATTTCGATGCCGTGACCCTCAACGGCACGCCCCAACTCACCAGCCTCACGGTCGCGCCGTTTACGATCATCGACTCCCGGGGTACTGCTGCAGGTTGGCACGTGGAGCTCACGGTGCCCGACTTCGTCAACGGCACCTCGACCATCGCGGCGTCCAACGTCTCGATGTCGGCTCCCGTCGTGGTGCCGGCCGCCGGCTCCGACATCACCGGCGTGGCGGGTAACGCCAGCTCGTGTCCGTCGTTCCCGGTGCTGCCGTGCGTGAGCAGCTTCAACACTGGCGAGGACATCGTCTCGGCTCAGATCGGCGACGGGGCGGGCACCTACCTGGTGTCACCGCAGATCCTGAAGCTGATCGTGCCCCAGAACGCCCTCGTGGGCACGTACGTCAGCGCGGCGACCATCGGCGTCTTCACCGGCCCGTAGTCACCTGAAAGGCCACCGGCACGGCCGGTGGACCAGCCAAGAAAAAGCTTCCCGTCGGCCCTGGACCATGCGTGTCCAGGGCCGATGAGGTTTCCGAGCCGAGCCACGGCCTCACGCCGTCTGGCCGGGCCCCACCGGCCCGGCCAGACGGCCGACCGCATCGCGCCAGGAGCCTCGATGAGCCAAGCCCGCCGTCTCACGACGGTCACGTTGATCGCACTGCTCAGCCTGCTCGCCCCCGCCGTCGGCGCGGGTGCCAAGTCCAGCACGGTGATCGTCAACGCCGAAGTCCCAGCCGGCGCCCCGACCGATCCACACCATGGGTATTACCTGCTGCACCTTGCGGCGGGGGCGAGCAGCAATCTCACCGTCGATGTGAGCAACCCGAACGGCCAGAGCGTGTTGGCCGACATCGACGGGGTCGACGCCCACACCGGCGCGTCCACAGGTGCTGCCTATTCGGCACCCGGAACCGCGCCGGCACACACCGGCCGATGGCTCACGCTGACGACCCGCCAGGTGCAGCTCGCACCGGGTGAGCACCGCACGGTCGCGTTCGGCGTACACGTGCCCGTGGGCACGCCACCCGGCCAGTATCTCGCCGGGATCAGCGTCGCCGTACCACTCTCAGGGCAGCCCAACGGCCCGGCGCCGGGCGCGCATCAGGCTGGCTTCGCGCTCGCGCTGCAGGCCCAGCGCGTCATCGCCGTGGAGTTCGACGTGCCGGGCCCACTGGCGCCCGCACTCACAGTGAGCGGAGCTCGCCCCGTCGCCGGCGCCGGCGGCATGAGCGTGTTCATCGCGATCGCGAACCGCGGCAACGCATTCGCCCACGGGCGCGGCGTGCTGACCGTTGCCGACACGAAAACGCGAACGACGTTCCCGATCGACACGTTCGTGCCCGGCACCAGCATCGAGTTGCCGGTGGCGTGGTCGAACACGGTCGTCCCCGGTCATCACGACGTCACCGTCC
>JADGOO010000146.1 GCA_017882905.1 Acidimicrobiia bacterium
CATCACGACGGCGAGCCGTCCGGGCGGCACGCCGCTGCGCAGCGCTTCCAGGAGCAGCTCGCGTGTGGTGCCCTCGATGCGAGCCGTCTGCTCGCGCGCACGCGCGGCGGTGTAGCCCTCGGGGTCGTGCTCGTGCGCGATGTTGATGATGCCACCCGCGTTCACCACGAAGTCGGGCGCGTACACGATGCCGCGTGCCGCGAGCGCGTCATCGGCCGCCGCGTCGGCCAGCTGGTTGTTCGCCGCGCCACACACCACGCGAGCGCGCAGCCACGTTGCCCGCTCGGCCGTGAGCACACCACCGAGCGCGCACGGTGCGATCACATCGCAGTCTTCGTCGAAGACCGCGTCGGGCGCGATCGTGCGCACGCCAAGCGCTTCGGCTCGCGCCGGATCGACGTCGGCGACGACGACCGACGCACCCGCATCGAGCAGCAGGTCCACCAGCACCGCGCCGACATGACCCGCGCCCTGCACGACCACCTTGCGATTGCGCAGATCGGCCTCACCGAACGCCACCTCGCACGCGGCCTGCATCCCGCAGAGCACACCGAAGGCCGTCATGGGCGACGGATCGCCACTGCCTCCACGAGCCGGATCCACTCCCGTGACGAAGCGCGTCTCGAGCGCCACGCCGTCCATGTCGCGCTGGCTCGCCCCCACATCTTCGGCCGCGTAGTACCGGCCGCAGAGACGATCCACGGCTCTGCCGATCGCGCGCAGGAACTCCTCGGACCGCGCGGCGTGTGGGTCGTCCCAGCGCACGACCATCTTGCCGCCACCCTGCGCGAGCCCCGCCATCGCCGCCTTGTACGACATCGCTTCGGAGAGCGCCAGCACGTCGCAGAGCGCGTCGTGCTCGGTGTCGTAGTGCCAGAAGCGAATGCCGCCGAGCGAAGAGCCGAGCACCGTGGAGTGCACGGCGATGATCCCGCGCAAGCCGACCTCGGCGTCGCTCACGAAGACCACCTGTTCGTGGCCGGCCTCGGCCATCAAGCTGGTCACGTCGGCGTTCATGCACCCGAGAGTAGGAACTGCCGCTTCCATTGCCCTGTTCAGTCGCTGACCCGGTAGCCCGGTCGGGCCCGTGGCTCCTTCTCCCGGGCCAGGGCCTCTATTGCCCTGTTCAGTCGCCGACCCGGTAGCCCGGTCGGGCCCGTGGCTCCTTCTCCCGGGCCAGGGCCTCCATTGCCCTGTTCAGTCGCCGACCCGGGTGTCCCAGCGCCGTGCGATGATACGAACTGATGTTCGATACGCTCGATCTGGTGCGTGTCGCGTCGACTTGCGGCGTCGGTGGGTGCGGCGAATGCACTGGCGGAGACGGCGACAGCGCTCGATCAGCTTCCCGTGGTGCACGCCGCGGTGCGGGCCGGTCAGCTGTCCGCGGAGCATCTGCTCGATACCGCAGCGAGCTCAGGTCTGCGCGGCTTGAAGGAAGAGGCGCAGCGCGTGATCGCGGCGGCCAAACCCCGACAGCCATGAGCGTCGGTACGCGCGTGCGCAGGCAGAGCGATCCGTCACGACTTGGACCGACGGTGCTGTCGGCCACCTGAAGCTCGAGACCACGCTCGACGCGCTCGGGCGCATCAAGGCGGTGCTCGACGACGAGACGCGCCGGGTGTTCCGTGCGGCACGGTCCGACGGCACGCGAGAGTCGTTCGCTGCCTATGCGGCCGACGCGCTCACGAACCTGCTGACCCGCAAGGTCGCAAGGGCATCGAAGGGGCGCAACGTGTCGTTGCACCTGTGCGTCGACGTCGAGGCCCTGCGGCGCGGGCACACGGTCGATAGCGAGCGCTGCGAGATTCCCGGCGTCGGGCCGGTTCCGATCTCGGTGGCGCGGGAGTACCTCACCGATGCGTTCCTCACCTTCGTGATCCGCGACGGCAAGGACATCGCCGCGATCGCCCACGCCGGCCGGTACGTCGCGGCCGAGCTTCGCACTGCGTTCGTGGTGGCCGGCCTCGAGTGCGCCAACGTCGCGTGCGACAACCGCTCGTACCTCGAGATCGACCACGCGCACGACTACGCGCGAGGCGGTCCCACTCGGTACGACAACCTCGAACCGCTCTGCTGGCACTGCCATCGCAAGAAGTCCGCCGGGTGGGTGCTCGGACCGAGGCAGACCAGCGCCAAGCGAGTGCTCTACCCGCCCGGCACCCGAAGTACCGCGGCCTGAACGGCGCAGCGATCACTCCACCTAGGCTCCGCGGCGTGGCCAGCGTGAGCGCAGTGACCCGGCGCCAGGATCGCTTGCAGCGCATCACGCTGTCGCACGTGCAGCGGCACTCGACGTCGGCCGAGTTCCTGGTCGCGCTCGGCATGCTGGGCGTGTCGTTCGACGACGACGGCGAGGTGCTACTCGCGTTGCCTCGGTCGATCGATGACTACCTCGATGGTGGCGCGACCGGCATGCCGCTGCTGCACCCGTACGCGAACCGTCTCGGGCACAGGGAGTTCGACGCGTACGGCGCACGCTTCGACGTGCGCGACGCCAAACGGGATCGCAATGGGTTGCCGATCCACGGCGCGATGCACGGCCGGCCGTTCGAGCTCGACGAGGTGCAGTCCCACCCCGAGCGCGCGGTCGCGGCGACGTCGTTTCGCTTCGACGACCCCAAGCTGCTGCGTGGGTTTCCCTTTCCGCACGAGCTTCGCATCATCGTGGCGCTCGGCGAGCGTCGCATCTCGGTGCAGACGCAGGTGCACAACACCGGTGATCGGCCGATGCCGGTCTCGTTCGGCTGGCATCCCTTCTTCACGTTGCCTGCACGGCCCCGCGCCGACTGGACCCTGCGCATCCCCCCGTGCCGCCGCCACGTTCTCGACGATCACATGCTGCCGACCGGCGAAACCGAGGAGCAGCCCGAAGATCGCTCCCCCATCGGCACGCACACGTACGACGACCACTTCGATCTCGGCGACGACCGTGTGTTCGAGATCGCGTCGCCCGAGCGCACGCTGCGCATCGAGTTCGACGAGCACTACCCGCACGCGCAGATCTACCTGCCGGCGCCCGACTGGCCGCTCGCCGGCGATTTCGTGTGCATCGAGCCGATGGTCGCCCGCACGAACGCGCTCGTGGCGCAGACCGCGCCCACGGTCGCGCCCGACGCCACGTTCTCGGCGACGTTCACGGTGCGCGTCACCTGACGCGCCACACGGCGAACGTCACCTGACGCGGGCGTCAGGTGGTTGCTACGGTGGCGGGCCCTATGGCCCAGGCGCTCGACGGCATCCGCATCCTCGACCTCTCGTGGGGCATCGCCGGGCCACTGGGCGTCCTGCTCCTCGCCGAGCAGGGCGCCGACACCATCAAGGTCGAACCGCCGGGCGGTGACCCGTTCCGCGCCTACGACGGCTACACGGTGTGGAACCGCAGCCGCCGCAGCTTCACCGTCGATCTCAAGGATCCGGCCGGCCTCGAAGCGTTCCGGCGCCTCGCGGCCACGGCCGACATCGTCGTGGAGAGCTTCCGACCGGGCGTGATGGACCACCTCGGGGTGGGCTACGAGCAGCTGCGCGCCATCAACGAGCGCATCGTGTTGCTCTCGTTGCCGGCCTACCCCGACGGCCACCGCTTCGCCCAGCGCCCCGGCTACGACGCGCTCGTGCAGGCCAGCAGCGGCCAGATGTGGGAGCAGCCCGGCTGGCGCATGGGGCCTGTGTTCCTGCACATGCCGATGCCGTCGATGGGTGCGTTCTTCCTCGTGTCGATCGGGGCGACCACCGCGCTCATCGCACGGGAGCGCACCGGCCGCGGCCAGCACGTGCGCACGAGCCTGTTCCAGGGCGCGTTGCTGTACACCACGCAGATCTGGCAGGACGTCGAGCGCGCCAATGCCGGCTTCCACGAGCTGATGGGCAAGACCTACCCGCCCGGCGTGCACCAGCCCATGATCTTCGAATGCGCGAACCGCGAGTTCGTGCACGTGTCGATCATGAGTGGGCTCACACCCACCAAGACGATGGACGAGATCCTCGGCGTGCCCGATCCGCCGAACCCGATGACGTTCCCGATGCTGCCGCCCGAAGAGCGCGAGCGCTTCACCCGGCTGCGCAGCGAGAAGTTCAAGGAATGGGACCGCGCCGAGCTCGTCGAGGCGCTGCGCTCGAACAACCATGCCGTCGAACCGATCATCATGGCGCACGAGATGTTCGCCCACCCGCAGACGATCGCCAACGACATGACGGCCACCGTCGAAGATCCGGTGCACGGCACCACCACCCAGATGGGTGTGCCCATCCACATGCTCGGCACACCCGGCGCGATCCGCGGACCACAACCGACCGTGGGCGAGCACACCGAAGTGATCCTGCGTGAGCTCGGCTACGACGACGCCGCGGTCGCCTCGCTCGTGAGCGGCGCGTGCCGCAAGGAAGGCGCAGCCTGATGTTGGCCCTCGACGGCGTGGTCATCCTCGACTTCGGTCAGTACCTGGCCGGTCCGTTCGGTCCGATGGTGCTCGCCGACCTCGGTGCCACGGTCATCAAGATCGAGCCGGTCACCGGTGACGGCATGCGACTCGCCAGCAAGCCTTTCTTCGGCTGCCAGCGTGGCAAGCGCTCGCTCGCGCTCAACGTGAAGGATCCGAAGGGTCTCGCCATCGCGCACCAGCTCATCGCGCGGGCCGACATCGTGCACCACAACATGACGCGTGGTGTCGCCACGAAGCTCGGCATCGACTACGCGGCGTGCCGCGCGATCAAGCCCGACGTTGTGTACTGCAACACCTACGCCTACGGCTTGCCCGACCCGCTCGGTCACTTCGGCGGTCTCGACCCCCTCTACCAGGCGAGCGCCGGCCTCGAGTTCGAGTCGGCCGCGGTCGGTGAGGGCAACGTGCCGCTCTACTACCGCTTCGGCATGTGCGACGCGTCGAACGCGCTGCTGTCCACGGTGGGTGTGCTGCTCGCGCTGTTCCACCGCATGCGCACCGGCGAAGGCCAGGAGCTGTGGACGAGCCTGCACGACGGTGGCGTGATCTTCTCCTCCGACATGTGGGTGGGCCCGAACGGCCAGCCGTGGGATCGACCGCACCTCGACGCCGATCTCCAACGCCTCGACGCCCTCTACGGTCTCTACCGCACGCAGGACGACGACTGGATCTGCATCGCCGCCGTGCGCGATCACGAGTTCGCGGCGCTGTGCGGTGCGACCGGCGTCGCGCACCTGCTCGACGACGAGCGTTTCTCGACCATGGCCGCGCGTGGCCGGAACCAGAGCCAGCTCGTGGCGTTGCTCGAACCGGTGTTCCGCGCGCACACGGCGCGGTTCTGGACGCGCACACTCGACGACGCCGGCGTGCCCAACGAAGTGCCGCTCGACTCGTTCGACGGCCGCCGCATCCTCCACGACGACGACGTGGTACGCCTCGGAATGACCGCCGAGTACGAGCACCCACTGCTCGGTCTCATGCGCCAGTTCGGTTCGCTCATCGATCTCTCCGACACGCCGGGCAAGATCTGGGGACCTCCTCCGCTCGTGGGCCAGCACAGCCGCGAGATCCTCGAGGAGTCGGGCGTCGCCGCCGCCGACATCGACGCGCTCCTCGCCGACGGCGTGGTGTTCGAGCCCGACGCCGGCCTCGAGCTCTACCGCCAGCGGTTCGTCAACTGACAGTGCCCGCTCCGCCGCCGAAGCTCCTCGCGCCTGCGGGTGAGGTGGGCTTCCTCGGCGACGTGGCAATCCCGGCCGAGCTCTACTTCGTGACGCGTGAGCCCGTGGCCATCGTCGGCATGGGCTACCCGGCCCGCATCGACTGGCCGCTCCTGCACGCGGCCGGCGTGCACCACGTGGTGTGCCTCACCCACGACGAGCCGCTCTACGACGCGGCGCCGCTCACGCACACGGCGGTGGCGCTGCAAGATCTCTTCGCGTCGCCGACCGGGCCGACGGATCCCGACGCCGAGCTGGCGCGCGTGCGGCATGCAGCCGACGCGGTGGTGCAAGCCGTGGCGCGCGGCGACGGCGTGGCGGTGCACTGTCGCGGCGGGCGCGGCCGGGCCGGCACGGTGATCGGCGTTGCGCTCGTACGCCTCGGGCTCGATGCCAACACGGTGGTCGAGCATCTCGATGCCGTGCACCGCGCCAGGGGCAAAGGCGGCTGGCCCGAACACGAGTGGCAGGCCGCCACCGTGCGCGCCAGCGCGTTCTGGTGAACCGCGATCTTCAGCGTCGGCGCGTGCGAGAGAACGTCAGCCGGCGAGCATGAGGTCGACGGCGGGAGCACCGATCATGCCGCTCGCACTGCCGTACCACTTCGCCGCCGAGTACGAGTGCACGTTGCCGTCGGCCGTGAGGATGTAGTAGCCGGCACTGTTGGGGAGCGCCCTGATCCGCACACCCGGTGACGCCGAGGGCGCCAGCGAGCCACGGAACGGCACCGAGAACGTGAAGATGCCGCCGTCACGCGCCACCAGCCAATAGCCGGAGCCGCTCGTCGCCGCGGTCATCGACGTGACCGGCTGCCACAGCTGCATGCCACCCGTCGACCCGTGGAAGCTCGCGTTCCCGAAGCAGAAGACCCCGCCGTCGGCGGCCACGAACCAGTAGCCCTTGCCGTTCGCGGTGGGTGCGAGATCGAGTGCCGGAGCGTTCAGGTGCATGCCGCCGGTCGAGCCGTAGAAGCGCGCGTCGCCGTAGGAGAACACGCCGCCGTCGCTGCCCATCAGCCAGTAGCCCCTGCCGGTGACCGTCGCCGCCATGGCCACGATCCCGCCGTTGAGGTGCACGGTGTGCGCGTCGCCGTAGTTGTGTGCGTCGCCGAATGCCGCGACGTGACCGTCGGCGGTGGCGAGCCAGTAGCCGTGACCGGTTGTCGTGCGGGCCGCCGCGACGGTCGGCGAGAACACGAAGGAGTGGCTGAGGTCGCCGTAGAAGTGGGCGCCCCCGAGACCGACGACGCGTCCGTTCGCGCCCACAACCCAGTAGCCGGCACCCTGCGTGCCCGCGGTGTGCACGAGCGCGGACGACGGCTCCACGAGGCCGTAGCCGTACACCGGGTCGGTGCCGGGAGCGCCGAGGTCCTTGGCGGTCGCTTCGAGGCGTGCGGCGAGCTGCGGCGGCGACAGCGACGGTGTCTGCGACAGCACGAGCGCGGCTGCTGCGCTCACGAACGGCGTGGCCATCGACGTTCCGGTCGCCCACGCGTAGGCGTTGTCGCTCGTGCCCCAGGTCGACAAGATGTTCACGCCCGGCGCAGAGAGATCGACGTAGCTGCCCGTCTCGGAGAACGAGGCGTGCTGGTAGTTGGAGTCGACCGCGCCCACCGAGATCGCCTCGGGGTATGCAGCCGGGTACATCACCGGGTTGCCGGCCTGACCGTTGTTGCCGGCCGCGACCACCACCGACGCGTTCTTCGAGTTCGCGTACTGGATCGCCTGTTGCATCGCCGCCGCGGGCGACGGGCCGCCGAGGCTGAGGTTGATCACTCGGGCGCCGTGGTCGGCCGCCCAGACGATGCCCTGCGCGACGTCCGACGTGTAACCGCTCCCGGAGGCGTCGAGCACTCGAACCGGCAGGATCTTCACGCTCGGCGCGCCGCCGACGCCACCTTTGCCGTTGCGCAGGGCGGCGATGATGCCGGCCACGTGCGTGCCGTGGCCGTTCTGGTCGTTGCTGCCGTCGCCACCCGGGGCGACGAAGTCGGTGCCGGGAAGCACGTTGCCGGCGAGGTCTTCGTGGGTCTTGCGCACGCCGGTGTCGACGACGGCCACGATGACGCCCTGGCCGGTCGTGGTCGGCCAGGCCTGCGGGAAGCCGGAGGCGCCGAGGCCCCACTGCAGCGGCTCGTCGGGATCGGTCTGGGCGCGCACCGGGGCGTCGGGCTCCCAGCCGCCGCTCGAGGCGGTGGCGGTGGCAGTGGCGGCCGCACCGCCGCGCGGGCCGGCCGGCAGGGCTTGGCGCTGCACCACGAGGTGGCCGTCGACCGTGCGCACCAGACGGAACTCGGTCCCGGTGTGGGCCTCGGCCCGCGGCGCGCCGGCCACCGTGGCGGTACCGACACCGGCGGTGGCGCCGGCCGGGGCCGACGTGGTCGCCCGCAGGCCGGCGCTGCCGGCCAGGACGATCAGCGCGACAGCGAGGCGCTGCGCGCGGTGAGCGGTGATCGGTGCAGTCCCCAGTCGCATGTACGGGGTGTCGGCACCGCGCGTGGGGGACTCAACCCCTTCTCACCACCCTGCGTGTTCACCTGAGGCCAAGGAAGGCCCAAGGGCTGGGGCCGGCCACGGCTGGTGAGCGAGACGGGGCGGACTCAGCCCCGGTAGCGGGCCAGCACCTCTTCGAGGCGCGACCCTGTGGCCGCCACGATCTCGTCGACGGCGTCGGCGCCGAGGCGCAGCGCGAACAGCGTGGCCTCGACCAGCTCGGCGTCGGCGTTGTCGTCGGTGACCCCGGTGGCGATCTTGGCGACCACGTCGGCGAGGTGCACGCCGTAGCAGGCGATGTCGAGCCCGTGCTCCGGGCGGTGGTGGTACGCCACCGCGCGCACGAGACGCTCCGGCAGCGACCAGCACTGCAGGATCAAGCCGCCGAGCTCCGCGTGGTGCACGCCGAGCACGGCCGACTCGGCTTCCATGCGTGTGCGACCACCGTCGGCCCGACTCGCGTCGAGCAGTGCGAGCAGCTCGGACGACAGGAAGCGGCACATCACGAGCTTGCCCACGTCGTGCAGCAGCGCGGCCGTGACCGTCTCCATGGGCAGCTGCATCGGCGACACGCGCACGATCAGCTCGGCCGCCAGCGACGCCGCCACCGAGTGGCGCCACAGCTCACCTTCGGCGAGGCCGTACTCGGGAATCGCCGAGACGAGTCGGCCACGCACGCCCACACCGAGCGCAGTCGAGAACACCGCGGCGGCACCGAGGCGCACGACCGCGTCGCGCACGGTCGTGATCGCGACCCGGCTCGCGCTCCACGACGAGTTGGCGGCGCGCAGCAGCGTGGCCGTGAGCGCCTGGTCGTAGGTCACCACGTCGATCACGTCGACGAGATCGGGGGTCACGTCGCCGCACACCATGGCGGCGAGTCGCGTCACACTCGTCGGCAGCGGATCCAGGCACGATGCCGCGTTGGCGAGTGCATCGAGATCGATCACGGGGCCTCCAGGCTCACAGGGTTTGGCGGCGACGGAACAGCACGACGCCGATCGAAGCGGCGGCGACGACCACGAGGAACATGGTGGTGAACGGCGACGACGACTTCTTCGCCGGTTGCGCCGTGCGCTTCGCGCCGGATGCGCCGCCCGCGGCTGCCGTCGTCGGTGCGCTCGTGTCGGCCACGCTCGTCGTCGTGGTCGTCGCCGGCATGGTGGTCGTGGGCGCAACGGTCGTCGTCGTGGTGGTCGGGGCCGACGTCGTCGTCGGCGCCGGTTGGCCCCCAGGCGATCCACCGCGCGATCCGCCCCGGGGGCCGGGCGGCGGGCTCGGCGGCCCGGTCGGCGGTGGTGCGATGGTGGTCGTGGTCGTGGTCGTGGTGGTCGTCGTTGTGGTGGTCGGGGGTGGCGGCGGGGCCGGCAGCACCTGCACGTGCAACGTCGCAGCCGCGGTGAGACCGTTCGGATCGCTGATCTGATAGGTGATCGCGAGCCAGCCGGCGAATCCGTGCGCGGGTGACACGTGCACCACGGTGGCGTTGTCACGGATGGTGCCGTGGCCGTGCGGGGTCGTTCCCACTGACACCACGTGCAGCACGGTGTCGTCGACGTCGCTGTCGTTGGTGAGCACGGCGACGTCGATCGGGTGGTTCTGGCGGGTGACCACGGCGTCGCCGCGCGCCACCGGCGGGTCGTCGACAGGCACCACGATGATGTCGCGGGATGCCGGCGGGCCGTAACCGGTGCCGTCGTCGACCGTGAGCTCGATCGTGCGCGTCGCGCCCGACGGGTTGTTGCTCGAGTTCACGTAGGTCACCGAGCGCAACGCCGAATCGAAGGTCGCGGCGTCGGCCGAGCCGACGAAGGTGATCGTGCCGTTGGCGTGATCCACCACCGTCGTGATGCCCGGCGTGACTGCGGCCGCAAGCGTGTCTTCGGCGGCGTGGAAGCCGGCCGCGATCCGCACTTCGGCGCGCACGAAGGTGGTCGTGTCCGGGTCGATGACGCTGAGGGCAGGATCGATCGCGGTGGCCGGATCGTTCTCCACGTACGCGATCGCGCTCGGCACGATCTGCACCGTCGCCGGATCATCGACCGCAACCACGCCCACCGAGCCGTTCACGGTGTTGCTCGTTGCCGACCCGTCGTCGAGCGCGAAGGTGATCGTTCGTGTCGTGGGCGACGGGTTGTCGCTCGTGTTGGCGTACGCCACGGTGTGCAGCGCGCTCACGTACTGCGCGATGGTCGCGGAGCCGCTCAGCGTGAGCTTGCCCTGCGTGCCATCCCACGTGCCGGTGATGCCGTTCGCCGGCGTGAACGAGAGGTGATCCTCGGGGCTCACATACCCGGCCGACACGGTGATCGTCGCGCCCTGCATGGTGGCGTTGTCCACGTCGCTCGCGGTCAGCGCAGTGTCGATCGGAGTCGCCGGATCGTTCTCGGTGTAGGTGACCGGCGCGCCGACGCCGCTCAGCAGGGGCGGGTCGTTCACCGCCACCACCGTCATCGTGCGCGACGCGGCGCCGCTCGCCAAGGTTCCGTCGTTCGCGACGAACGTGACAGTGCGCGGCGCTGTCGACGGCGCATCGCTCGTGTCGGCATACGTGACCGACCTCAGCGCGCCCTGGTAGGTGGCCAGCGGCGCCACGCCGCTGAGGGTGAGCGTGCCCGTGCTCGCGTTCCACGTGCCGCTGATGCCACCCGAGGGCAAGAACGCCAGCACATCTTCACTGGCCGCGTAGTTGTTCGTGATCTGCACAGTGGCGCCCGCAAGCGTGGCGCTGTCGACGTCCGACACGATGAGGCCGCTGTCGACGGCATCCCCGAGGTCGTTCTCCGTGTAGGTGGCCGAGCCACCGCTCGCGGCGACCGCCGGCGGGTCGTCGGTCGCGGTGACGGTGACGCCGCGCGACACCGGCGGGCTCGTGGCGGCGCCGTCATCCACCACGAGCTGCACGCTGCGTACGGCCGTGCTCGGCGTGTCGCTCGAGTCCGAGAACGTCACGCTGCGCAACGCGGTCTGATACGCAGCGGGAGTCGCGCTGCCTCCGAGCGTGAGTCTGCCGGTCGTGGCGTCGTAGCTGCCGGTGATGCCGTTCGCGGGAGTGAACGCGAGCACGTCCTCACCCGGCGCGAAGTTGGAGGTGATCGTGATGGTCGCGCCGGCGAGGTTCGGGCTGTCGATGTCGTTCACGGTCACCGCCGGATCGACCACGACCGCGGCGGAGTTCTCCACGAACGACGCCGTGCCGGCCGAGGTGCCGACCACCGGCGGGTCGTTCACCGCGGTGATGGGCACCGTCGCGACCGATGTCGTCGAGTTGACGCTCGGGTTCGTGGAGTCGACCACGAGATACGTGAAGTTCGCGGCAACGTCGAGGTTCGCCGACGGCGTGAAGCGCAGGTCGACGCGGCCGGAGGTGAGCGAGAGGATCGAGCCGTTCGGTCCGAGGCCGATCACCGAGCCGTCGCTCTGGCTGAGCGTTCCGCCGTTCACGCCCGTGATGCGCACGGCCGTCGGTGCCGGGCTGTCGACATCGGACAGCGTCGGCGGCGAGAGCCGGATGTTGGGAGCGCCAGGGGGCGGCGTGTCTTCGAGGATCGACACCGGGCCGCCGGCGGGCGCCGTCACAGTGGTGTCGCCTCCGGGAGCCGGCGCGTTGTTCACTGCGGTCACGCCGATCACTCGCGTGCCGATCGCGTCGGGCGCGTTCGCGTCATGCACGGTCA
>JADGOO010000147.1 GCA_017882905.1 Acidimicrobiia bacterium
AGCGCGAGTGAGAGGAGATGGCGGTCGTCGGTGCCGCAACAGCCGCCGAGGATCGCGAACCCGTCCTCGTGCCGGAGGCGCATCGTGGCGATCGCCCGCGGCTCCGGTTCGTCGCAGAGGACGTGATCGGCGGCGTCACGTTCGTCGTCGCTCGCCATGCTCGCATTGGCCTTGATCTGACGGACGCAGGCAGAGGCGCGCGGCGTGTTTCGGATCGGCCGCGGCACGAGCTCGCCACTGCAGTTGGGGCATACGCCGCGCAGCGTGCTGTCGACGCAATTGGCGCAACGGACGAGAGCGAACGAATCGCGAACCGTTCGTCGCGCGCCGACGTACTGATCAATGACCGAAGCAACCGCCCAATCCTGTAAGGAGATCCCCCCATGCGTTTCATCCATGTCGTTGCCGCCGCGACACTTGGCGCAGCCGCGCTCGCGGCGTGTGGCAGCGGCTCACAATCCACGGCCGGTGCGAAGCACGCGGCGGCCGGTCCTGGCGCTGCTCCGGCGTCGGCCGTTGCGGTGCAGAGCGGCTCGACGTCGCTCGGCAAGGTGCTCACGTCTCGTTCCGGGCTCACGATCTACGCGCTGACGAAGGACACGAAGACGAACAGCACCTGTGTCGGCGGGTGCGCGCAAGCGTGGCCTCCGGTGCTGGTCGACAAGGGCTGGACCGTCGGAAGCGGCCTCGACCGTTCGCTGTTCAGCACGATCGTCCGCAGCGACGGCTCGCGCCAGCTCGTGGCCGGCAACTGGCCGCTCTACACGTTCTCCGGTGACAGCAAGCCCGGTGACGTGAACGGCGAAGGCTCCGGTGGTGTCTGGTTCGCCGTGGGCACCAACGGCAAGCTGATCAAGAACGTGCCAGCCTCGGCGCCCGACACGACGATGTCGAGCAGCGGCTACTGACGTGCTGTTCGGCTTCAACTCCCGACGGTGCGTCGGTCCCTTCGCGGGCCCGGCGCACCGTCGCGCCCGGCGCGATCCTGCTGCCTTGACCGGGGCGGTGGGGATCGGCCAGCATGGTCATCGGGTCAAGCAGCGGCCTTCGGTCTCGGTGACGCGAGGAGAGACGGCCGTGGCACGCCTTCCCGACGGTTCCCAGCGCTTCGACGCGCGGTCCCGCAGCTGAGCACCGCAGCGTCGCGCACGTCCTTCGGGTGGTGCGCACGGCGCAATCGGCCGCCAGTCGGTCGAGTCGTGCGCCGGGCCCGGTCGGGCGACCCGTGTCCCCACCGCGGATCGTCCCGACCGGGCTTCGTTCTCTGCGGAGCTCCGATTCGCCGACACCTGCCCACCGGCGTTTGCGCCGCATGGGGTCGGGTGCGCTGAACTTGGCCCCTGTATGAGCGGGAACGGGAAATCCGACGCTGTCGCCGACGTGCTGGTTCGCTACGCGACCGGGATCGACCGGCGCGACTGGGCGTTGTTGCGGAGCTGCTTCACCGACGATTGCGACGCCGACTATGGCGCCATCGGCCATTGGCGCGGCGCCGACGAGATCACGGCGTGGATGGAACAGGCACACGCCGGCTGCGGTCACACGGTGCATTGCATCACGAACCAGACCGTGGCGATCGACGGTGACACGGCGACCGCGCGCAGCTATGTCGATGCCGTGATCATGGGCGCAGACGGTGCAACCGGTGCGCGGGCCACGGGTTACTACGACGACGAGCTCCGGCACGGGGTCGACGGTTGGCGGATCGCCCGCCGCACGTTCACGATGGTGGTGCTCCAACCGGTCGGTGCTGCGGCCACGACGCTCGACGAGATCGAAGCGATCAAGCAGCTCAAGGCTCGTTACTTCCGTCTCATGGACACGAAGCAATGGCTCGCGTACCAGGAGCTGTTCACCGACGATGTCGTGATCGACACCACCGAATCGGGCGGCAACGTTGTGGCCGGTGCGGCCGCGTTTCTCGAGTTCCTCCAAGGCGCGATCGGTGACGTGATCACCGTGCACCAGGGCCACACGCCGGAGATCGACGTGACGTCGCCGACGACGGCGACGGGTGTGTGGGCCATGGAAGACAAGCTCCGCTGGCCCAACGGTACGGAGCTGCACGGCTACGGCCACTACCACGACACGTACGAGAAGACCGATGGCGCATGGCGCATCAAGACGTCGAAGCTGACACGTCTGCGCATGGACTTCAGTGAGCCGCCCGGCGCGTGAGGAGCCGGTCGGCTTCATGCGCCATCTTCCGTGCGCCGCGCCAGGTACGCGTCGAGGTCGGCGCCGTGTTCGCGCAGCTCGTCGGCCGCTTCGGGCGCGGTGAGGAGCAGGAAGCGTCCGGCGCTGACGCCATCGGCGACGAGCTCACCGACGCTCTCGGCATCGACGATGGGGAAGGCGGGCCCGCGTGGCGGTGTGGGCGTGCCGTAGAACGTGATCTGCTCGACGATGTTCGTCGCGACTCCGGCCGGGCACAGGCACGACACGCCGATGCCGCGCGGGCGCAGGTACAGCGCCAATGCTTCCGACATCCCCACGATGGCGTGCTTCGTGGCGGTGTACGGCAGGCGGTCGAAGCCGTAGGGGAGCAGCCCGGCGGTCGACGCGGTGTTCACCACGTGTCCCGACCCCTGACCGAGTAGGAGCGGCAGGAACACGAGGTTGCTGCGCACGATGCCGAGCAGGTTGATGTCGACGACGCGCTGCCACGCCTCGAGCGGGATCACCTCGACGGGCCCGACGGCGAGCACGCCCACGTTGTTCATCACAAGGTCGACGCGCCCGAACCGTTCCAGTGCCACGTCGCGGACGGCCTCGAGATCGGCGAGGTTCGTCACGTCGCAACGCGCGGCCGCGGCGGCGGGGCCGATCTCACCGGCGACCTCAGCGGCGCGATCCGCATCGATGTCGGTAACGACCACCCGCGCGCCGCGCCGTGCGAACGAGTGCGCGCTGGCGCGGCCGATGCCACTGCCGGCGCCGGTGATCACCGCGACCGCGCCGTTGAGATCGAAGCTCACGGCACCTGCCCTTGGGCGCGCGTCATTGATCGATCGTCTCGCACAACATCGCGTCGGCCATCGTCGTGCAGGATCATGCAAACGTCAAACCATCTACAGTCGCTCTCGTTCGACCGACACCGGGAGGGAAGGTCGCGCATGACCGAGACCGCGGCCGACGCGACGTATCGCGCCGTCATGACCGTCGACCCGCCGCCGGCTTCGACACCGCTCGAGCGGGCGACTCGCGAGTTCGTGTTCGGGCAGGTGTGGTCGCGCCCCGGCTTGACCCGTCGCGAGCGGCGCTGGGTGACCCTGGCCTGTGTGGCTGCCGCCGACGCGCCCGGTCCGATGGCCGACCACGTGTACGCGGCGATGAACAGTGGCGACATCGAGCTCGAGGCGATGCTCGAGTACGTGCTCCAGTTCGCCGTGTACTGCGGCTGGCCGAAGGCCTCGCACGTGGAGGGCGAGATCCGAGGCCAGTGGGCGCGCATCTGCGCGGAGCGGGGTGAGCCACTGCAGCCATGGTCCCGGCGCGACGACGCCACGCTCGGCGACAACGACTGGGAGCAACGGTTGGCGCGCGGCGCGCAGGAGTTCGCCGATGTGAACTTCGTGCCCGCGCCGCAACCCGATTCGCCCTACATGCACGCCGGCATCCTGAGCTTTGTGTTCGGCCACGTGTGGCAGCGTCCGGGCCTCACCCGTCGTGAACGTCGTTTCATCACCGTGGCGTGTGTCGCACTCGACGACGCGCCGATGCCGCTGGTGTCGCACGTGACCTCGGCGCTGCAATCGGGTGACATCACCAAGCCCGAAATGGACGAGCTCGTGCTGCACTTCGCGGCCTACTACGGCTTCGCCAAGGCCGAGGCGCTCCACGACACCGCCGAGGCTGCCTGGACGCGGCTGGCGTCGACGGCCTCCTGATACCGCGCTGATTCCGCGGCGGGGCGAGGATGGCCGATGGCGATCATGCCGGCGTCGACCGCACGACGCCGCGGGTGGCACGATGGGGCGCCGGCTCGTCGATCAGCAAGGTGCCGCATGACCACAGCGACCAGCGACCTCGTGTACAACCCGTACGCGTTCTCGGTCCACGACGATCCGTACTCCACGTACCGGCGGCTGCGCGACGACGCGCCCGCGTATTGGAACCCGGAGCTGCGGTTCTGGGCGCTCAGCCGCTTCGACGATGTGCTCGAAGCGTTCCGAGACTTCGAGACGTTCTCGTCGGCGGGGGGCATCGCACTCGAGAACCGGCGCCCGATCGGCAAGGTGTCGCCCGACTTCCAGACGATGATCGAGCTCGATCCGCCCGAGCACACCGCCTTTCGCAAGCTCGTCGCCCGCGTGTTCACCACCCGCCGGGTTTCGGAGATGGAAGGCGAGATCCGTCGGATCGTCGATGGCTACATCGACGCGGTCGTCGCGCGGGGCGCCTGCGATCTCGTCACCGACATCACTGGTCCGTTCCCGATGGATGTGATCAGCGCGCTGCTCGGCATCGCCGAAGCCGACCGCCCGCGGCTGCGGGGGTACGCCGACCAGATCCTCGTGCGCGAAGACGGCGCGATGAGCATCCCGAAGGCGTCGCTCGACGGCATGTTCGGGCTGCTCCAGTACTTCATCGACGACCTCCCGCACCGCACGCCGGGCGACGGGTCGGGCATCATCGCCGACCTTCTCGGCCTCGAGGTCGAGGGCCGCGCGCTCAGCGAGACGGAGCTTCTCGGCTTCTGCATGCTGTTCGTGATCGCGGGCCATGAGACGACGACCAAGATGGTGGCCAACGCGGTGGAGCTCCTGTCACGGCACCCCGAACAGCGCGACGCGCTCGTCGCCGAGCCGGCGCTCATTGCCGGTGCCGTCGAGGAAGTGCTCCGGTTCCACAACTCGACGCAGTACATGCATCGCACGATCACGCGCGACATCGAACGGCATGGACACGCCATGCGCGCGGGCGAATCGGTGCTGCTGCTCATCGGGGCCGCGAACCACGACCCGCGTGAGTTCGGGGCCACGGCCGAGGAGTTCGACATCTTGCGGCGGCCGGAACGGCACCTCGCGTTCGGCTACGGCGCGCACTTCTGCCTCGGTGCTGCACTCGCCCGCATGGAGGGCAAGGTGGCGCTCGAACAGGTCCATCGTCGCCTGCCCGATTACCGCGTCGACCACGACCGCAAGGTGCGCTTCCACAGCTCCAACGTGACGGGCTGGACGAAGCTCCCGATCACCTTCACGCCGACGCACGGCTGAGCGAGCCGACCGCGTCGGGTTACCCGGCGACGAGCGCCGGCTGCGCGAACGCCAGCAATGCGGCCCGATCCGCCTGGAGCACGAAGCCGGCCTTGATGGTGGCGTCGGTGTCGGCGTCGTAGCGCTGCCCGTACGCCGGTCGCGACGGGTAGAGCTGCGCGAGTCGGGCCGCGGAGAACGGCTTCGTCGAACCGAGCAACAGGCAGATCGTCGACGGGTTCGGTCCGGGTGCGCCCGACAGGGCCGCGACCGGTACGTCGACCGGAGGTGTGCGGATGCCGCCCACCGCGATGCCGTCGGCGTTGCGAACGATCTTCGGGGCCGAGCCCGGCTGCACGTCGATACGGGGCGCGATCACCGGCGCGGTACCGGCGTCGACCCACGTCGCGAGGGCAAGCCACGCGGCCTTGGCGACGAGGTGCATAGGGCCGTTGTTGATCGGCACTCCGCAATCGATGTACTTCGAGCTCGGTCCGACGAGGTGTTGATCGGCGTGGGCCGTCCCGGCCACTTCCCACAGCCGGAAGCGATCGGTGTCGGGCTGGCGCACCGCATACGAGTTGAGGATGCTCGCCACGTCGGTCTCGGTCTGGATGTCGAGCACCGGCGCGGTCTGATCGGTGCGGAAGAGGGTCGGCGTGCCGCCGAGGGAGCCCGCGATGTCGGCGAACTTGCCGGGTGCCACGAGAGGGAGCCCGACCGCGCCGCGGCTGTGCACGAAGAACCCGTCGAACGCGCGGGTGAGCGGTTGGATGCCGTTGTAGTAGGTGACGAGCGCGAAGGCCGACTGGGATTCACCGGCGGCGATCACGTGCTTCGGCGCCATGCCGCCCATGCCGGCACCGGCGCGCACCGCTCGCGCCACCTGCGTGTAGATGTCGAAGGCGAAGCCGTCGCCCGGGTGGGTGAGCGACCCGTACCGCGCGGGGTCGATCTTCGTGAGGCCCTTTCCCGCGACGTCGGTGCCGGGGCCTTGCACCTTCACGAGTACCGGTCCGCCGGCGACGCCGATGCGCTGCGCCGAGACGCCGACCCACACATCGCCCCGCCGCACGATCTCTTCGCGCAGGCTCACCCAATCGGGATCGGCGTCGATCCCGCCGCTCACGTTCAACCATTCGATGATCACGGTGCCGCTGAACTTGCTCGCGGCGGCCGGGCGGCGGACGAGCACGCGAGTGCGGTATGGCGCCGTCGTGTCGGGCGCGAGCTTCCAGCGGCCGTCGCGGGTGATGGGGCCCGCGATCTTGTACGACGTGGCCGTTCCGGTCGCCAGGTACTCGCGCTCGACGTAACCGACCTGTTGCACGTTCGCCTTGGTGGCTGAGCCGATGAATACGCCGTTGCCCCCCACGAGCTCGTGCGACATGTCGGCGGCGGGACCGGCCGGGCGCGGTTGCGTGGTCGTGGTGACGGCGACCGAAGCGGTGGTCGTGCTCGCGCCGGTGCTCGTGCTCGTGCTCGTGGAAGAGCTCGAGCACGCGGCGGCTCCGAGCACAGTGAGGCACACGAGCGCGATCGCCGCGCGCGTCGTCCCGTTGCGTCGTTCGATCCAGCTCACGTGTCCCCCCGGAGATGTGTGTGCGAGCACGTTACGGCGTGGTCAGCCACCGAGGCCGTGCAGGCAGAACTCCCAGGTCTCCTCGGCGTCGAGCTTGCGCTCCGGATTCTCCACGAGGCGGTTGCCGAACCAGCTGTAGAGCACGGTCTGTTGCACGAGCGCGGTGGCACGCCGCGGGTTGGCGACGCGGATGGCACCGGCCGCGGCGGCGGTGTCGACGAGCTCGCGCAACAAGCGAGAGAGCGGCCCGAGCGCGGCTCGCACCCTGTCGGCGTGGTTGGCCGCGAGGTGCATTGCGAACTCTGAGATCGGCCGCCGTCGGTGCGTGCCCCGCATCCGGGGCTCCTCGCCGGGATCGCACCACTCGTGCAGCCGCATCGTGAACACGCGCAACCGGGCCAGCGGGTCGGACTCGGCCGCGATGGCCTCGCGGATGTCGTCGCCGGCCTCACGGACGGTCTCCTCGAACAGCGCGAGCACCAGCTCGTCCTTGCTGTCGAAGTACTCGTAGAAGCCGCGCAGTGACTGCTTCGACCGATCGACGACCTCTTGGATCGTGAACTCCGTGGTGCCCTTCTCGTCGATCAGCTCGAACGCGGTGTCGAGGAAGCGCTGCACCCGCTCCTCGGCGCGAGATCGGGCCGCGTTGAGGCTGCGCGAGACGGCGCGCTCGCGCCAGTCGGGCTCGCGCATCTCGGCGGCGGGTTCGCCAGCTGCCATCTGAGACCCTGCTTTCACGCCGCGGACGGCCCCGTCGGGAATGTGCCTCTCATCGTAGACGGCGAGGATTCCCTCGTCGCGCGTAAAGTACGTTCTCATATCGGCACGAACTTGTCGAGAGAGCCATTCTCACCTAGCGTGATCCGCGGTCGCAACGAGGCGGACAGAAGGGCCGGGGCAAAAGGGGACGTGTTGTCATCGCCCGACGAAGAGCTCCGTGCCGAGCTGCGAACCTGGTTGGCCGAGCACCCGCCGCCCGCCGTCGACATCGCCGCGACGCTCGCCGACGCGGCCACGTTGCGAGCGTGGCAGCACACGCTGCACGCCGGACGCTGGGTGGGGATCCACTGGCCAGTCGAGTACGGCGGGCGCGGCGCGTCGGTGACGCAGGTGGCCATCTACAACGAGGAGCTGGCGCGCTCGGGTGCACCGCCGCTCCTCGGCCGGGCCGGCATCACGCTCGTCGGCCCCACGCTCATGACGCACGGCACCGAGCGCCAGCGCGCGCAATGGATGCCGAGGATCCTCGCGGGCGACGACGTGTGGTGCCAGCTCTTCAGCGAGCCCGGCGCAGGAAGTGACCTCGCCGCGCTGTCGACGCGCGCGGAGCAGCGCGGGAGCGAGTACCGGATCACCGGCCAGAAGGTGTGGTCGTCGTACGCGACCTACGCCGACATGGGCATCGCGCTCGTGCGCACCGACCCGGCGGCGGCGCCGCACAAGGGGATCTCGATGCTCGCGATCCCGATGGACGCCAAGGGGGTCGATGTGCGACCACTGCGTCAGATGACCGGCGACCGCGAGTTCAACGAAGTGTTCTTCGACGACGTCGCGGTGCCCGTCGCGAACCTCATCGGTCCCGCCCACGATGGCTGGAGCGTGGCCAACACGACGCTCGCCAACGAGCGTGGCGCCTCGTTCATCTGGAAGGAGCAGGTGCTCCACCAGATCGCGATCGACGCACTGTCGAAGGCCTGCGCCGACCGCGGCTGCACGCGCGACTCGGTGGTGCGACAACGCCTCGCCGAGTCGTGGATCGACGTGGAGATCTTCCGGTTGCACAACGCGCGCACGCTCAGCCGCCTGGCGCGCGGCCATGAGATCGGCGCCGAGTCGAGCCTCGTGAAGCTGTTCTGGGCCGGCATGAGCCAACGACTCTCCGACACGGCGATCGCCGTCCTCGGACCGGGGGCGCTGCTCACGGCCGGCGACGACGCCGGTCCCGAAGCCGGGCGGTGGGCCCGGGGCTTGTTGTCGACACGGGCCAACTCGATCATGGGTGGCACGAGCGAGATCCAGCGCAACATCATTGGCGAGCGCCTGCTCGGCCTACCCAGGGAAGCGCGTTGACTGACATCGATCCGCTCGAGCTCGTCGACCCGGCGCGATACGCGCAGCGCGGCTATCCGCACGAGACATGGACCCAGCTCCGGGCCGAGTCGCCCGTGGCGTACGTGCAGGCCGCGGGATACCAGCCCTTCTGGGCGATCACCAAGCACGCCGACATCCTGCAGATCGCGTCGCAACCGTTGCGGTTCTCGAGCGCGCACGGCATCACGCTCGCCCGCGAGGGCGCGGCCCCCATGCCGCCGTCGGAGATCCTCGTGCTGCTCGACCCGCCGAAGCACGCGCCGATGCGCCGCCTCGTGAGCGCGCGTTTCACACCCAAAGCCGTGCGCGAGAAGCGAGCCGACATCGAGCGCCTCGCCGTCGACGTGCTCGGCGACGCGCCGCCGCCGGGAACAGCCGACGAGTACGACTTCGTCGAGCGTGTCGCCGCGCCGTTCCCGCTCGCCGTCATCGCATGGATCCTCGGCGTGCCGAGCTCCGATTGGGAGTCGTTGTTCCGCTGGACGAACGAGATCATCGGCAAGGACGACCCGGAGTACCGCCAGCCCGGTGAGAGCCCCGGCCAGACGATCAAGCGCGCCCGCGGTGAGCTGCACGGCTATCTCGGCGACCTCATCGAACAGCGGCGCCGCGACCCGCAGGACGATCTTGTGAGCGAGCTCGTCAAGGGCACCGTGAACGGCCTGCCGCTCACGCACGACCAGCTGCTCGCGTACTGCGAGCTGTTCGTGGAGGCCGGGAACGAGACAACCCGCAATGCCATCAGCGGAGGTCTGCTCGCATTTTGCGAGCACCCCGAGGAATGGGAGCAGCTCCAGGCCGACCCCGAGCTCGTGCCCGACGCCGTCGAAGAGATCTTGCGCTGGGCAAGTCCGATCAGCCACTTCACCCGCGTCGCCACAGGCGACTACGAGATGCGCGGCCAGACGATCCGCTCCGGTGACCAGGTCGCGCTGTACTTCGCGTCGGCCAACCGCGATGAAGAGGTGTTCGACGACCCCTTCGCCTTCCGAATCGCCCGCAAGCCGAACGCGCATCTTGCCTTCGGGTTCGGCGAGCACTTCTGCGTCGGCGCGCACCTGGCGCGCGTCGAGATCGAGATGATCCTACGGCATCTCCTCGTGCGCCTCGCCGGCTTCGAGCTCGCGGGGCCGATCGAACGCCTCAGCTCGGCCGTGAATGGCAGCATCAAACGCCTACCGCTCCGCTACCGCAACGCGTAGCGCCCGACATCGAGACGGAGAACATCACCATGGAGCAACGACCGTTCGGACAGACCGGCCTCGACGTCGGCGCGATCGGATATGGCTGCTGGGAGATCGGCGGCGGCTACGGCGACATCGAAGAAGCCGAGTTCGTCCGCGCGATCGACCGCGCTCTCGACCTCGGGATCAACTGCTTCGATACCGCCGAGGGCTACGGCATGGGTGCGTCGGAGCGAGCGCTCGGCCAAGCGCTCGGGAAGCGTCGCGACGAGGCCGTCATCG
The DNA here is from genome assembly GCA_017882905.1 of Acidimicrobiia bacterium. GTDB lineage: Bacteria > Actinomycetota > Acidimicrobiia > IMCC26256 > PALSA-610 > Chersky-683. Next base: position 10,338 of record JADGOO010000147.1, read on the forward strand.
TCACGAAGTTCGGCATGAACTACAAGGACAAGCCGAACCTGCGCGACAGCAGCCGCGAGCGCGTGATCGCGTCGATCGACAAGAGCTTGAAGAACCTTGGCACCGACTACGTCGACGTGTACCTCGTGCACTGGCCCGACCGGCTGACCCCGTTCGAAGAGACGATGAGCGCGCTCGACGACATCGTTCGCGAAGGCAAGGTGCGCTACGTAGGGCTCTCCAACTTCAAGCTCGAGGAGATCGAGGCGTGCATGGCCGTACGGCGCGTCGACGTCGTGCAGTACGGCTACAACATGTTCGATCGGCGAATGCAGCGCGACATCCTGCCGTACTGCGCCGAGCACAGTGTCGGGTTCATGGCCTACGGGTCGCTCGCCTTCGGTCTGTTGACCGGCACCTTCAGCGAGGATCACGACTTCGGCACCGCCGACTGGCGGGCGCGCCAGGGCAACATGGGTGCCATCAAGATGTTCGCCGCGCTGTTCGGTCCCGAGAAGTTCAGGGACAACGTGCGCGCCGTCGGCGAGCTGAAAGGCATCGCCGCGAAGTACGACAAGACCCTGCCGCAGCTCGCGTTGCGCTGGGCGATCACGAACGCGGCCGTGAGCACGGCGCTCGTCGGGTGTCGTACCGTCGCCGAGGTGGAGGACAACGCCGGCGCCATCGGTTGGTCGATCAGCGATGCCGACCTCACGGAGATCGACGCCATCTTCGCCCGCCACGGCGTCGACACCGAACCCGACTTCTGGATCGAGGAGGCATGAGCTCGACTGAGCCGCAGGCCCACGGCGATCTCGACGGGAAGGTCTCGATCGTCACCGGTGGTGGCCGGGGACTCGGTCGCGGGATGGTCGAGCTGTTCGCCGAGGCCGGCGCGCGTGTGGTGATCGCCGACGTTGACGCCGAAGCCGGCGAGGCGCTCGCCCAGGAGCTCGGCGATGCGGTGGCGTTCCAGCGCACCGACGTCTCCGACGCCGATCAGATCCAGGCCGCGGTCGACTTCGCCGTCGAGCGCTTCGGTGGCCTGCACGTGATGGTGAACAACGCCGGCATCGGTGGCTCGCACGCACGGTTCCTCGACGACGACTTCGCAGACTTCGACCGCACGATGGACGTGAACGTGCTCGGCGTGATGCTCGGTGCACAACGAGCGGCGCGTCACATGAAGGATCACGGCGGCGGCTCGATCGTCAACATCACATCGATCGGCGGCATCAACGCCGGCGGTGGGGTGATGGCATACCGGGCGTCGAAGGCGGCGGTGATCCACCTGAGCCGATCGATCGCCATCGAGCTGGCGCGCTTCGACATCCGTGTCAACTGCATCGCGCCGGCGCACATCCCGACGAGCATCAACACG
>JADGOO010000148.1 GCA_017882905.1 Acidimicrobiia bacterium
CGTCCGCGTTGAACTTGGCCAGCAACGTGGTGCCCGACGGACACGGCTGATTGCCGCCGTTCGGCACCGAGCTCGTGGTCGCGATGACGCCGGCGAGCACGAGCAACGCGCCCAAGGCAATCACCACGGGCCCGAGCCGGAGCGGCATCGTCCGTCGGGACGCACCACGGGTGGTGTTCGGCATGCCGGCTCCCAGAGCTCACGCGCCGACTGACGTCGGCACCTGAACGCTCATCGGCACGCGCGACGCCGTCAGTGCGGGCCATTGTGCCCCTTTCCCACGGGACCATCGGCTGACCTTCGCGGTGACCGGTCCAGGTCGTGGGGACGCGCCCGGCGCCACCCCCGAGACGTGTCTCGATCAGCGCCGCCTTGCGCGGAATCGCTTCGGCGTTGCGCACGACACGCACGTGTGCGCGCCAGGCACCGCGGCCAATCGGGCCGCGCCGATCTGTCGCCCGCAGCTCTCGCACACGCCGTACGTTCCGGCGTCGATGCGCGCGAGCGCGCCATCGAGCTCGACCAAGCGTGCGCGAGCCATGTCGACGAGGGCGGCGGCCTGCGCGCGTTCGAAGCCCACGGTCGCGCCGTCGGGATCGTGCTCGTCATCGGGAGGCGCGCCCTGCGCCGACTCCATGATGGCGTCGAGGTTGCGCGTGAGGTCGGCGAGCTGCGCGGCCGTCCGCGCCCGCTCGGCGACGACGTGCTCCCGGACGCTCTCGGTCAGTGGGCGCCGCCCTCGGAGCGGGCGCGCATCCGATTGTTGCGCGCGTTGTGCTCGACCTCGGCGAGGCCGAGGTGCTCGAGCAGCGGAGGCGTGTACATGCCGAAGCGTCCGCGCAAGCCCTTCTTGAGCCCGTACCACCCGCCGATCGAATTCGTTGCCGAACGGCCCCAAGCCTCGACGGTGCCTTGCTTGGCCGGCTTTTGCTCGTCGGCCGAACCGAGCTCCATCCAGTCGCCGTGGTGCACGAGCATCGCATGCAGGTCGTCGATGCATCGCGCGTCGTAGAGCAGCACGGTCTTGCCGACCGTGCACACGATCACGTCGACGCCATCGCGCGTGTCGCGGTGCATCGTGTAGTCGGAGCTGAGCGGCGGCGTCTTGAGCCGCCAGGGATCATCGGGCGTCCCCGATCCACTGCTGATCGGTGCCGTGGCCATCAGTCGTGGCTCTCGGGTTCGAGGAAGCGGTACGAGCCGACGAGCGTCGCGACCTGCACCTGCGGGAGCTCGTCACAGCGGTCGGCGACCTCGCGGCCGAACGCGGCGAACTCCGGAATGCCGTCGAGTGGATTGACTCCGTCGGCGGTCTCCACCGACGCGACATGCACGAAGCTGACTCCGTCGGCCATGCGGAACGTCGCGTACCGCAGCCCGTCGGGGCGACTGCGGGCGAGCGACGCGAACACGGCTTCGACGAGTGCCTGGTTCTCGTCGGCCCGCTCGGGCTTGGTCCGGTAGCGCACCACGACGCGACGCGTCGTGGTCGCCTGCGGGCTCGGTGTGTCTGCCATCAGTGGCCGCCAATCATGAGGAGAGCTCCTGGTGAGGTGGGGTGATTCACGAACGCGACGCGTGCTCGAGGTGCGTGCGATAGGCCGTGCTCACTGCGGCCCACCCTCGTGCGTTGCCTTCGCGGCGAAGCGGCCCTTGCTCGGCAAGCGCGTCGAACCCGGTCTGGACCACCCGCACGGTCGTGCCGCCGTTGGAACGCTCGAACGCGATGCTCACGTGCGTGGCCTCTTCGGGTCGGAAGAAGAGATGCCAGCGGTACTCGAGGCGTGTCGGTGGATCCCACACGACCACCTCGCCCCACGGCATCTCGGCGCCCTGCGCATCGCGCTCGTAGATGCGCCCACCGACGCGCGGCTCGAAGATGATCGCGTCGGGAGATCCGCTCAGCGTGTGATCGCGCGGCCACCACAGATCGGCCCGTTCGACCCAGGTGGTGAACGCGTGCTCGACGTCGACGGCAACGGCGAACTCCAGCGTGAGGGGCGCGACCATCGGTGCGTCGGTCATGGGCGTGCTCGCTCCTCGAGGTTCTCGACCGTGATCCGATACCGCGTGGCCGCTTGGCCCCACAGCTGTTCGAAGTAGGTCCGGAGCGCCTCCACGCCTTCGGCGCGCAGCCGGTAGACGCGTTGCGCGCCGATCGGCTCGTCGATCACGAGATCGGCTTCCTTCAAGAGCCGCAGGTGCCGCGACACCGCGGGGCGACTGATGGGCAGCCGGTCGGCGATCGACTGCACCGAAGCCGGCGCAGTGGCGAGCATCTCGACGATCGTGCGCCGCATCGGGTCACCCAATGCATCGAGCGCCGCCGACGGCACCGCTGCTGCCACTGCGCATCCTCCCCGAACCGATGGTCAACCTCCGGTTACGGTAACACACGCGTTACCACTTCTGCGCCACCACACTGCCGCGGGCCTCACCCTGACGCTCACACGGTCGGGGCGGGCGCCGACCAGGAGCGCAGCATCTGCAGGTAGTTCGCCCGCTCGAAGGCGGCCGGGTCACCCGACGTGGCCTGCGTCGCACTCCCCCGCAGCTGCGCCACCGACTCGTACTCGTGGTCGCGCATCCACGCCACCAGCTCCGACTCGACCGTGCGGAGGTGCTCAGGGCCGTGGCGCAGCACCGCCGACGTGAGCATGGCCACATCGGCGCCGACCATGAGCGCCTTCACCACATCGGTGCCCGCGTGCACGCCCGACGTCGCGGCCAGTGACACGCTGTCGCCGAGCTGAGGGCGCAGGATCGCGATCCACCGCATCGGGAGCCGCAGCTCACCCGGGTGGCTGAGCTCCACACGGTTCACCACTTCGAGCGCGTCGAGATCGAGATCGGGTTGGTAGAAGCGGTTGAAGAGCACGAGCCCGTCGGCACCCGCTTCGACGGCCCGGTGCGCGAAGCTCGCCATCGCCGAGTAGTACGGGCTGAGCTTCACCGAGAGCGGGATGCCGAGCGAGGCACGCACGCTGCGGATCACGTCGAGATCCGCGGACTCCATCGCAGCCGCGTCGCGTGTGGGATCGGCGGCCACGTGGTAGAGGTTCAGCTCGAGCGCGTCGGCACCGGCCGCCTCGATCAATGCCGCGTGATGCGCCCAGCTCCCCGCGCTCGTGGCGTTGAGACTGGCGATGATCGGCACCGACGACTGCGCCTTCAACGTGCCGATCATGGCGAGGTAGCGGTCGCTCACACCGGCGAAGTCGCTGACGTTCGGGAAGTAGTCGAGCGCCTCCGCGAAGTGACCGGAGCCCGCTTCCAACGCCCGGTTGAGCTCCAGCTCCTCGTGCACGATCTCTTCTTCGAACAACGACGGCATCACGATTGCCGACGCGCCCGCCGCTTCCACCTGGCGCACCGTTGTCGGGTCACCGTTGAGTGGCGACGCCGAAGCGACGATCGGCGTGCGCAGGTCGAGTCCGAGATAGCGGGTGGCGAGGTCGATCATGCCGGCGCCTCGGCCTGCTCGCCCTCGGTTGCGTCGGCACCATGCGCAGCGTCGAGAGGCCTCACGTGGGGCACCGTGCGATGCATCTCGGCGAGCTGCGCGTAGTAGCGCCAGCGCTCGTCGATGTCGGACTGCAGCAGATCGGCGAGCTCGCGCGCCCGTTCGGGGTCGGTGCGCTCGAGGATCGCGTAGCGCGCCTCGGTCGCCACGAAGTCGTGCACAGGGATCGTCGGCGCCCGCGAGTCGAGCTTGAACGGATGCCCGCCGGCGATCTCGCTCGGTTGGAAGCGATACAGCGGCCAGTACCCGCTCTTCACCGCGTCCTTCTGGTGCGACATCGACTTCGACATGTCGATGCCGTGCGCGATGCACGTGCTGTAGGCGATGACGAGCGACGGACCCGGCCACGCTTCTGCCTCGATGAGCGCCTTCGTGGTCTGCAGCTCGTTGCCGCCCATCGCAACCTGCGCGACGTACACGTTGCCGTAGGCACGGGCGATCGCACCCAGGTCCTTCTTGGCCGTGCTCTTGCCCGCCGCCGCGAACTTCGCCACCGCGCCGCGCTGCGTAGCCTTCGACGCCTGGCCACCCGTGTTCGAGTACACCTCGGTGTCGAGGACGAGCACGTTCACGTTGCGACCCGACGACAGCACGTGGTCGAGGCCGCCGAAGCCGATGTCGTACGCCCAACCGTCACCGCCGATCAACCAGACGGCTTGGCGTACGAGGTTGCTCGCCACCATCGCGAGTCGCGCCGCCTTCACCGCATGATCGCCGCTGATCGATCCGAGCGTCTCCCAGAGGCGCATCACCAGCCTGCGCTGCTCCGCGATCTGCGGCTCGGTCGCCTGCGGGTTCTCGAGGATCGCGGCGGCGAGACCGTCACCTACGTCGCACGCGAGGCCTTCGAGCAACATCCGCGCGTAGCGCTCCTGCGCATCGACGCCGAGGCGCATCCCGAGGCCGAACTCGGCGTTGTCCTCGAACAACGAGTTGTTCCAGGCCGGGCCGCGCCCGTCGGCGTTGGTGGTCCACGGCGTGGTGGGCAGATTGGCGCCGTAGATCGACGAGCAGCCCGTTGCGTTCGCGACGATCATGCGATCGCCGAACAGCTGGCTCACCAGCTTGATGTAGGGCGTCTCGCCGCAGCCGGCACACGCGCCCGAGAACTCGAAGAGTGGTTCGAGCACCTGCGAACCCTTCACCGAGTCGTGCGGGAGCAGGTCGCGATCGATCTCGGGGATCGAAAGGAAGTGATCCCAACGCCGCGCCTCGAGCTCGTGATGCGGGCCGATCGGCTCCATGTTGATCGCCTTGTGGCCGATCTCGGCCTTGCTCTTGGCGGGGCACACATCGACGCAGACTCCGCAGCCGGTGCAGTCGTCGGGGGCCACCTGGATCGTGAGGCGATGGTCGGGGAGGTCCCGGGAGCGGAACTCCTTGTGCTGGAAGTCGGCCGGCGCCGAGGCGACGGCCTCGGCCGGGAAGACCTTC
>JADGOO010000149.1 GCA_017882905.1 Acidimicrobiia bacterium
CGCTTCTACGACGTGACCGAAGGGTCGTTGCTCGTGGATGGCGTCGACGTACGCGACTACGACCCGGTCGCGTATCACGGCCGGCTGGGCATCGTCCCCCAGGAGGCCTTCCTGTTCTCGGGCACGATCCGCGACAACATCGCGTACGGTCGGCGCGCCGCGACCGATGCCGAGGTCGAGGCCGCGGCGCGTGCCGTGGGCGCACACGACTTCATCGCCACGTTGCCGTTCGGATATCACACGCCTGTGAGTGAACGGGGTCGATCGCTCTCGAGTGGGCAGCGTCAGCTCATCGCGCTCGCACGCGCGCATCTCGTCGACCCGGCGATCCTGCTGCTCGACGAGGCCACGTCGAACCTCGACCTGCAAACGGAAGCGGCGGTGAACGCGGCGATGGGGGTCGCCGCGCACGGGCGCACCACGATCCTGATCGCGCACCGCCTCCAGACCGCGCGCATGGCGCAGCGCATCGTGGTGATCGACGACGGTGGTGTGGTCGAGGACGGCACCCACGAGGCGCTGCTCGCTCAAGGCGGCTTCTACGCGCGCCTCTGGGCGGCCAGCTCGACCGAGGCGACCGCGGCCTAGCCCCCAACCCGGCTCGGAGCGAGACCGGCGAGCGCGAGCAGATCAACGGCCGCGTCGCGCAGCGTCGGTTCGGGCAGCGTCGCGAACGACAGCCGGGCGTGCTGCGCCCAGGGCTCGTCGACCGCGAACGCATGACCGGGGACGAACATCACGTTGTTCGCGATGGCGCGCTCGAGCAGCGATGCGGTGTCCACACCATCGAGGCGGGCCCACACGAACAACCCGCCGCGCGGCGGGTTGAACGACACTCCGGGCTCGTCGAGCGCACCGGCCAGCGCCGCCGCGCGCGACGCGTAGCGCGTCCGGATCAGCTCCAGGTGTCCGGCGAGGAACGCGCGGTCCGCGAAGGCGTCGGCCACGATCGTCTGGCTCAACGACGACGTGTGCAGGTCGGAGGCTTGCTTCGCTCGTACGATGGCGTCGCGGACCACCTGCGGTGCGCGCGCCCATCCCACTCGCAACCCCGGCGCCAGCACCTTCGACACGGTGCCGAGCGTCACGACCACATCGGGCGCGTCGATGCCGAGAGGCAGCGGGGGAGCGTCGACGAATCCGAGCGCCCCGTACGCATCGTCCTCGATCACGAGGAAGCCGTATCGGCGCGCGAGTCGCACGAGCTCGGCGCCGCGATCAGGGTGCAGCACCGCGCCGCTCGGGTTCTGGAACGCGGGGACCGTGTACACGAATCGCGGCCGGAGACCGGCGCGCAGCCGCTCGGCGAGCACCGCCACGTTCATCCCGTCGGCATCGACGGGCACACCGACGAGCCGGGCGCCTGCCGCGCTCAGCACCTGGCGGGCGCCGAGATAGCACGGGTCATCGACCACCACCGGGTCGTCGTGGTCGACGAGTGCCGACACGAGCAGGTGCACGGCTTGCTGCGAACCTGTGGTGATCACCAGCTCATCGGCCGTCGCGGTGTGCACGCGCTGCACGCTCGGAGTCGCGGCGAGCACGGCCCGCAGCTCGGGGAGCCCGTCGGTGGGGCCGTACTGCAGCGCCCGCTCGGCCCGGCCGGGGTCGGCGAGCACGCGCGCGGCGGCGTCGGCCAGCCGGCTCGTCGGGAACGAGTCGGGGTCGGGGAGGCCACCCGCGAGCGACCGCATGCCGGGCCGGTCACCCACGGTGAGCAGCTCGCGCACGATCGAGGACTCGAAGGCATCATTGCGGCGCGCGAGGGTGATCGACATGCCCAGATTGACGCACGCCCGGCGGGCAGCTTCCAGAGCGCACGCAACCTGGGACCGCCACCACCAGGCACAGATCGGGAACGGACGGGCGCGAACCGGCTCTCGTGCGATCGAATGGCGTTCGTGACGCGCCGCGCCGACCTCGCCGAGTTCCTCCGCGCTCGGCGCGCCGCGCTCGGTCCGGCCGACGTCGGGCTGCCCACGACCGGTCGCCGTCGCACGCAAGGGCTGCGGCGTGAGGAGGTCGCCGCGCTCGCGGGCGTGTCGGTCAGCTGGTACACGTGGCTCGAGCAAGGCCGGCCGATCAACGCGTCGGTCGACGTGCTCGACGCGCTGGGCCGAGCGCTGCGCCTCGACGCCGTGGAGCGCGACCACCTGCTCGCACTCGCCGGGCACCCGGCGCGCCGACCCATCGCGCCGGGCGGCGACTCCATTCCTGGCGCGGTGCAACGGCTCCTGCATGTGCTCGAACCGGCACCGGCGTACGTGCTCGGACCCCGCTGGGACTTCCTCGCATGGAACCACGCGTTCGCCACGCTCTTCCCACCCGTGGAGTCGCTGCCTTTCGATGAGCGAAACCTCGTATGGGTCATGTTCGCGAATGCCGACGCGCGCGCGCTCGTAGGTGATTGGGAACGCGAGGCGCGCCGGGTGCTCTCGCAGTTCCGTGCCGAGATCGTGCCGCTCCAAGACGACGCGGCGGTCGTCGCGCTCGTCGAGCGGCTCCGGGCCACGAGCAGCGAGTTCGCGCAATGGTGGCCGCGCCACGACGTGGGCGGGTTCGAGACGCACCGACGGCTGTTCCATCACCCGCGCGCCGGGCGCCTCGAGTTCGAGACCCAGCAGCTCGTTCCGGCCGGCGAACCCGACCTGCGCATTGTGGTCCACCTCGCGGTGCCCGACGACGACAGCGCGCAACGCCTCACCGCGGCCGGCCACGAGCGCGATCGTTCGGCGTAACGTGCCGCCGTGCCCGAGATGCCGGCGGACGAGAACGGTCGTGTGTGGTGGCGCGACGGAGTGCTCTATCAGATCTACCCGCGGTCGTACTGTGACACGAACGGCGACGGTGTCGGTGACCTGCGCGGCATCACGCGCCACCTCGACCACCTCGAATGGCTGGGCGTCGACGCCATCTGGTTGAACCCGATCACCGAATCGCCCAACGACGACTGGGGCTACGACGTCAGCGACTACTGCGCCGTCGACCCGTCGCTCGGTACGCTCGACGATCTCGACGATCTGGTCGCCGGTGCCGCGAGTCGCGGCATCCGCGTGATCCTCGACATCGTGCCGAACCACTCGAGCGACCGGCATCCGTGGTTCGTCGACTCGCGTTCGTCGCGCACGAGCGCACATCGCGACTGGTACGTGTGGGCCGACGGGGTCGACGATGGCACCCCTGGAGGCGCGCCGCCGAACAACTGGCGCAACATCTTCGATCCGCGCCGCCCGGCGTGGACGTACGACGATCACACCGGCCAGTGGTACCTCAACCAGTTCCTGCCTTCGCAGCCCGACCTCAACTGGTGGAACCCCGCGGTTCGCGGCGCGTTCGACGACATCTTGCGGTTCTGGTTCGACCGTGGCATCGCGGGCTTCCGCATCGATGTGTGCCACGCAATCGTGAAGGACGCGTTGCTACGCGACAACCCGCCGACTACTCCCGACGACCACTGGTACGTGCAGATGCACGGGCTGCGCCAGGAGTTCAGCTCGATGCGGCCCGAGGTGCACGACGTGCTGCGAGGCTGGCGCAAGCTCGTCGATACCTACGAGCCGCACCGGATCCTGGTGGGCGAGACCTATGTGCTCGATCCCGAACGGCTCGCCGAGTTCTACGGCGCGGGCGACGAGCTGAACCTCGCCTTCAACTTCCACTTCCTGCACGCGCCGTTCGACGCGACGCAACTGCGCGAAGCAGTCGAGCACGCCGAGCGGTTGTTGCCCGAGCACGCGCAGCCGGTGTGGACCGGCGGCAATCACGACAGCCACCGTTGGGCCACTCGGTGGTGTGGCGACGACCCCGCGAAGGTGCGCGCCGCGATGGTGATGCTCATGGGCCTGCGTGGCACGCCGTTGCTCTACTACGGCGACGAGCTCGGGATGCCCGACACCGACATCCCGGTGGAGCGCGTGCTCGATCCGGTCGGCCGCTTCCACGGGCCGCGCATGGGTCGCGACGCCGAGCGCACGCCGATGCCGTGGACGGGCGAGCCCGGCGGCGGATTCGCGCCGGCGGGCGTGGAACCGTGGCTCCCGTACGGCGACCTCGCCGCTTGCAACGTGGCCGCGCAGACGGGCGATGCCAGCTCGATGCTCGCGCTCACGCGTGACCTCATCGCCGTGCGCGACGAGCTGCCCGAGCTGCGCCGCGGCGCGTACGTCACCCGCCCCGAGAGCGACGGGCCGCTGTGGGTATGGGAGCGCGGTGACCGCGTCGTGGTGGCGGTCAACCTCTCCGGCCTCCTGCACACGATCGACCTCGATCACGCCACGATCCGCATCGGCACTGATCGTTCGCGCGACGGCGAACCGGTGCACGGCGTGCTGCGGATCGGTCCGTGGGAAGCCGTGATCGCGGTGGTCGAGCGGGCCTAGGTCGCGGCTCAGGGCCGGCGACCTGAGCCGATGATCGCCGTCACCGGGAAGGCCACGGTGGCGCCGTCGGTGGGGAACTGCGCAACGAGCTCGTCGTAGCGCGCCCGGAGCGCGTGCTGCTCGGCGGGAGCCGCGGCGGCGATCACTGCGCCGGTGCGCGGTGTCGAGGCGAGGATCGCGTCCCACCACTCGTCGGGATCGACGGTGAAGGTCCACACCGAGTCGTGCACCGCAGCGTCGACCGCGCCCGCTGTCGTGATTGCCTCGAGCATGAGCGCCCGGTCGGCGAGCGCGTGGTCGGGACCTTGCGGCGCGCCGGCCGGCATGGGCATCCCGGCCGAGCGGGTGATCTGCCAGCACACCGCGAGCGGCATCGCCGCGGCCGGATCCCACTCGGTGAACGCAATGCGCCCACCGGGGCGGACGACGCGCAGCGCCTCGGCGAGGGCGCGGTCGGGGTGACCCACGTGTGGGATGACGAAGTTGCCGCACACCGCGTCGAACTCGCCGGCGGCGAACGGCAGCTCCTCGGCGGAACCCACGCGGAACTCGGCGCCCGGCACGGCCGCCCGCGCGATCGAGACCATCGCTTCGGAGATGTCGACGCCGGTCACGACGCACCCGCGATCGACCGCGGCCGCGCTCAGCGGACCGGGGCCCGACCCCACGTCGAGCAGCCGCGTGCCTGAGTGTGCCTGCACCGCGTCGAGGAGATCGTTCACGCTCCCGCTGGTGAGTCGCTGCAAGCTTCGGGAGTACGCGTCGGCCAGCTTCTCCCACGACTGGCGTTCCCATTCGTTGAACGCGTCGTAGCTCACGCCGCCACGGTCGGGTGTTCGTGCGCGGCGCACCACGCGAGCAGATCGGCGAGGGGCCACGTGTTGACGATGCGCTCGACCGGCACCTTCGCCTCGGCGGCTCGCGCACATCCGTACGGATGCCATTCGAGCTGGAACGTGGCGTGCGCGTCGGTGTCGATCGAGACCTTGCAGTCGAGCTCCACCACGCGTTGCAACAACCGCATCGGCGGGTCGAGACGTTCCGGGCGGGAGTTGATCTCCACCGCCTTGTCGAAGTGGGCGCACGCCGCGAAGACGAGATCGGCGTCGAACTCGCTCTCGGGACGACCCCGTCCGGTGACCATGCGGCCCGTGCAGTGGCCGAGGATGTCGGCGTGCGGGTTCGCCATCGCGAGCAGCATCCGCTCGGTCATCGCCTGGCGTTCCATGCGCAGCTTCGAGTGCACGCTCGCGACCACGACGTCGATGCGCGACAGCAGTTCGGGGTCGCCGTCGATGGCGCCCTCGTCGAGGATGTCGGCTTCCACGCCCGTGAGGATGCGAAACGGCGCGAGCTCCTGGTTGATCGCCGCGACCGAGTCGAGCTGTTCGATCAGCCGTTCCGGCATCAAGCCGTGCGCGATCTGCAGACGGGGCGAATGATCTGTGAGCGCGATGTACTCGTGGCCGAGCTCTTTGGCCTTGGTTGCCATCGCCAGGATCGTGTCGCCGCCGTCGGACCAATCGGAGTGCAGGTGCAGGTCGCCCCGCAGCGCTTGCTGCAGCGCGCGGCCGGCTTCGGTGGACGGGTCGGCCGCCGCGTCGCCGCGCAGCTTCAGCAGGTACTCCGGCACCACGCCGGTGAGGGCTTCATGGATCACCGCGGCGGTCTTGTCGCCGACGGACGGCAGGCCGGTGAGTCGTCCCGCCGCGTCGAGCCGGCGCAGCTCGTCGATCGACAGCTCCGCAACGACGCGGGCCGCGGCCTGGAAGGCGCGGGCGCGGTAGCCGCCGTCGCGCCGCATCGACAGCAACGTGCCGATCTCCCCGAGTGCAGCCGCGGGCTCCATCGAACGCGACGGTACCCTCCGGCTCCGTGGGGTACCCGGCGAGCGACCCGCCCTGGGGCGACGACCCGACCCGGGACCCCGGCTGGCGACCGGTACTGCGCCAGCTGCCGTTCATCGTCGTTCCGCAGCTGTCGCTGGCCCGGGCGCGTCGCGGCGGCCACGGAGTCATGCTGCTGCGTGTCGTGTATGCGTCGTTCGTCTGGGCGCTGCTCGCGTTCGGGATGGTGCTGCCCTTCGTCGTCACGCCGTTGCGGCACGGCTACACGTTGACAGCGGTGCTCCTCGGCGCCTCGTCGTTGATCTGCTACGGCGTCGAACCTCGGATCGAGAAGCCGCTGCGGTGCGGATCGAGGGTCGAGCTCGCCAACTCGTACCGAACGAGGTTCTTCCTCCGCATCGCCTTCGGTGAGGCGATCGCGCTGTTCGGCTTCGTGGCCACGTTTGTCGATGGGCACCTCGTGAGCTACTACGTGGGACTCGTGCTGGTGGCGCCGGCATTCGTTCGCGCCGCGCCCGGCGTTGGCGCCTTCCAACGCGAGCAGGACGCGTTGACCGCCCAAGGTTGCGGCGAGTCGCTGGTCGCGGCACTGCGATCGACCCCGCCAGCCCCGCGACGCCACCCGTATACTTGAACGCGGAGGGCTGACCGAGTGGCCGAAGGTGCTCGCCTGCTAAGCGAGTAGGGGGTGATAAACCCCCTCGAGGGTTCAAATCCCTCGCCCTCCGCTCTGGACGATCAACAGACCACAGCCGCGCTGCGCGTGCTCGGCAGCGCGACGCTCGGCGAGTCGGGCGCACGAGCCATGGCCGCGCGGATGCGGCCGGTGTGGCCCGGTGCGAACGTGGTGGGTCGCGCCGTACCCGTCACCTGCACGCCCGGCGACAACTTGGCGATCCACGTGGCCGTCGCGCAGGCACCGCCGGGTTCGGTGCTCGTCGTCGACGTGGGCTTCCAGCCCGAGCTCGGCTACTGGGGCGAGGTGCTCACCACCGGCGCCGAGTCGCGCGGCATCCTCGGTCTCGTGATCGACGGTGGCGTGCGCGACGTGGGCGCGCTCGAAGCGCACGGCTTTCCCGTGTTCTCGGCGATGATCGCCCTGCGGGGCGCCTCGAAGAAGCAGGCCGGCGCGGTCGGAGCCGACGCCATGGTCGGTGGGGTGCGCGTCGCGCTCGGCGACTGGGTCGTCGGCGATGTCGACGGTGTGGTGGTGGTGCCGCGCGACGACGTCGATGCCGTGGTGGCGGCCGGCACCACGCGGGCCGACAAGGAGCAGGGCTACTTCACCGCACTGCGCGATGGGAGCACCACGGTCGACCTGCTCGACCTCGACACCAGCCCAGTGAAGGTCACGCTCACGCCCCAGCCCTGACGCCCCGAACATGCGTCAGGGGTGTACGAGGTTCGGTGGGGTGCCACCGTGCAACACCGTGGCCACGGCGCTCGTGGCGAGCTCCGCCATGCGCCGGCGGGTGGCGGTGGAACCCGAGCCGATGTGCGGCAGCAGCACGGTGCGCGGCGCGCGCAGGAGCTCGGGGTGCACCTCGGGCTCGCGCTCGTACACGTCGAGGCCGGCCGCGAAGATCGTCCCCGCATGGAGCGCGGCGGCGAGCGCGGCTTCGTCGACCACCGGACCGCGTGCGGTGTTCACGAGCACCGAGGTCGGCTTCATCAGGGCGAGCCGGCGCGCGTCGATCAGGTGCGTGGTCTGTGGCGACAGCGGCGTGTGGAGCGTCACGATGTCGGCCTCTGCGAGCAGCTCGTCGAGATCGGCCACGAAGCCGGGTTCGCCGCTGGGCGTGCGCGCGTGGTGCAGCACGCCCATCCCGAAGCCCGCGGCGCGGCGCGCCACCGCGCGCCCGATGCGGCCGTAACCCACGATGCCGAGCGTGGCGCCGTGCACATCGATGCCGAGGTACTGGTTGATGCCCCACCCGGCCCACCGCCCTGCGCGTAGGTCGGTCTCGGCCTCGTGGGCGAGGCGGGCGGCCGCGAGGATCAACAGGAACGCCGTGTCGGCGGTGGTCTCGTCGAGCACACCGGGCGTGTTGCACACGACGACTCCGTGCGCGGCGGCGGCCGTCACGTCGATGTTGTTGTAGCCGACCGCCACGTTGGCGACCACGCGCAGCGCGCCCGCCGAGCCGGCCTCGATGACGGTCGCGTCGATCGGGTCGGTGAGCAACGCAACGATCGCATCGCACTGTGGCGCCATCGCCACGAGCTCGTCGTGGGAGTAGGGCGAGTCGTCGGACTTGGGGCCGACGAGCTCGAGGTCGGCGATCGACGCGAGCGGGTCGGCGCCGCCGTCGGGCAGGCGGCGGGTGACGAGAACGCGGGGCACGCCCGGCTAGTGCTCGGTGTAGTTGACCGCGTCGGCGCCGGCGACACCGACCGCGAAGCAGAAGCAGTGGATCGGCGCGTGGTCGCTCACGGGCCGGAGACTGTGCACCGCCATCGGCGGGATGTGCACGAGGTCGCCCTGTGCGATCTCGCGCTCTTCGCCCTCGATCGTCATCAGGCCGCGGCCCGCGGTCACGTAATAGAACTCGTGGGTGGGGTGGTTGTGCGGGTCGACGAAGCCGCCGCCCGCCACTTCGAACTCCGACACGAGCTCGAGGTGGCCACCTTTGGTGATCTCGAACATCTCGCGAGGGTTCACGAGCCACCACACCGGCACCGTGCCGTTGTGCTCGATGACCGGAGCCACCTCTTCGATCGACCGCACGTCCATTGGGTTCCTCCGTACACTGACGCCACTATTCGGCGCCGCTGGCAGGCTAGAGCAGCAGATGGAGTCCGTGACAGGTGGGCTCGTCACCGTCGCGGTCGGCGGGGGAGCATCGTCGTGTCCGACACCATCACCACTGGCGTACCCGTGCCCATCGAGTGTCCGGCGTGCCAGATCCTCGACGCGGCTGATGGCAGCGCCGACGGTCAGATGTTCGGGCCGCCTGCCGTGCACGCGGTCCCGCAGAACCGTGTGCTCAGCGCATTGCTGCGTGTGCAAGACCGGTTCGCCGATCGCATCACGGGCTTCGCCGGCTCGATGCGCTTCGTGTACCTCCACGGCGTGTGGTTCGTGATCTGGATCGCGGTGAACGTGGGCCTGATCGGCGCCGCGGCCAAGTTCGACAAGTTCCCGTTCGGGCTCCTGACCATGATCGTGAGCTTGGAGGCGATCTTCCTCTCGACGTTCGTGATGGTGAGCCAAAACCGCCAGGCGCAGCGCGACGGCCTGCGCGCGCAACAAGACTTCGAGACCAACATCCGGGCCGAGATCTGGGCGATCCACATCGGTGCGGCGCTCGGCATCGACGCCGATCACGTGGAACAGGTCGTGGCGCAGGCCATCGAATCGTTGGAGAATCGATGAGCGCCGCTCGCATCATCCGGCTCGCGCTCGAAGCCGTGACGCCTGAGTCGTGGGCACCGTTCGGCTCGATCCCCTCCGACGAGCAGACCGAACACGACGACGCCGATCTCGAGTTCCTGTGGCACGACGGCCACGTCAACTTCATCGGCCACACGAACGACGAGATCGAGACGACGCCCGACGGCGCGCTCTGCGACCTGCTCAACCGCCACGACACTCACACACAGACGCTCATGCCTTTCGACACCGACGCCTATGTGGTCGTCGCGCCGGCTGCCGTCGACTTCTCCGATCCTGACGATCTCCAGACAGTCCGCGCGTTCCACCTGCCGCAGCTCTCCGTTGTGCATCTGGCGCGCGGGACCTGGCACTGGGGCCCGTATCCGATGCACGCCGGATCAGTGCGGATCTTCAACATCCAGGGCCGCGGGTATGCGCAGGACAACGGGATTGCCGCGCTCTGTACAAACCTTGGCATTCGCTTCGAAGTGTTGACCCAACGCTGATTCAAGCAACTCGGGGATCCTCTCGATACCTCAAGTGCAAGCAAGTACCGGGGGAGATCATGACGATCAGCACGCTCGAGCGAGTCCAGGCCAAGCTCCACGACGGCCGGCACGACCACCGCTTTGTCGACACGGCCGCGCACGGCGACGACATCGACCTTGGCAGTGAGTCGGGCGGTCTCGCTGTCCACGAGGACGACGACACGGTCGTCCGCCGCCGCGAGCTGCTCGGTGTCGGCGGCCTCGTGCTGTGCGCCGTGGTCAGTGCCTCGGTGCGAGCCGACCTGCTCTACCCGCACGGCCAGCGTCTGCTCGTCAACCCGAGCTTGCTGCGCACGGCGGCCGTCGCGCTCGCCGTCGGCTTCATCGCCTACGTGTTCGCGCAGGAACACGAGCTCCGGGCGATCGACGCTCGCCACGCGGCCGAGTGGTCGCACGCGTCCGTCGCCGCCTCGCGCATCCTCGTCGCGGTCGCCGTCGCAGACGCTGTGGCCCGAATCCACGCCTCGCTGCTCGTCGGCGACGTGGTCGCGACCCTGCTCTGCGAGGTCGACGGGGCCCTGGCGCTCGACGGCGCGGCCATCCGCCTCGTCGGTGTCGACGGCCGAGCGCGTCGCGCGGGCGCCGTCGGCCACATGGGGACCACGGCGGAAGTGGGGGCCGAGGCCGTCGTGACGTCGTTCCCGCTGCACGCCGGGTCGCGTCGACTCGGCTGGCTCGACGTGCGTGGAACCGTCGACTCGGGCGGCCGCGAGATGCTCGTGTCGCTCGCCGACCACGGCGCCCGGGCGTTGGCGAACGCCCGGCTCTACGAGGACGCGCTCAACGCTGCCGGCACGTTCCGCGACGAGTACGGCTCAGCGGTCGCTCACGTGGTCGACGCCGGCGCCAAGGTCTGACTCGTCTCGATCCATCAGCTCGAGCTCGAACGCCTCGCGCCGTGTGGTCGGGTCGGGATTCGCTTCGGTCGCTTCCGACTTGACGTCGTCGACCTCGGCGCGTCGCTCGGGCTCCGAGTCGTCGGGTGATCGCTCGGTCGTCTTGGGTCCTTGGGCCATGACGCTCGTCGTACCCAGCGCCGGTCTGCACGACGCCCGGTAGCGTTCGGCCGATGAACGAGCTCGACGGGCGGGTGGCCTTCGTGACCGGGGGCGCATCGGGCATCGGCGCGGCCACGGCTCGACGGCTCGCGGCCGAGGGCGCGCAGGTCGTGGTGGTCGATCGCGACGGTGCCGGCGCGCAGGCGGTGGCGTCGGAGCTGACGTCGGCGGTCGGCGTGGCACTCGACGTTCGTGACGGCGATGCCGTCGCGGCGGCCGTGGAACAGACCGTCGCCGATCTTGGCGAGCTCTCGATCGTGGTCAACAACGCGGGCGTCGGCGACCTGCGCCCGCTCCACACCATCGACGACAAGCTGTGGCACCGGCTGATCGACGTGAACCTCACGGGCACGTTCAACGTGATGCGGGCCGCGCTCCCGCATCTGGTCGCGTCGGGTCACGGCGTGATCGTGAACAACGCTTCGGTATCCGGTCTTGCGCCGACGCGCAACGAGGCGCCCTACTCGGCGGCCAAGGCGGCCGTGATCGCGCTCACCAAGAGCGGCGCGCTCGAGTACGGGCCGCAGGTGCGCGTCAACTGCGTGGCGCCCGGCTTCATCGAGACGCCGCTCACCATCGCCTTCCAGCAGTTTCCCGACACGTTCGAGCCGATTCGCCGCGGCATCCCACTCCAACGGATGGGCCTCGCCGACGAGGTCGCCGAGGTGATCGCGTTCTTGTGCTCGCCCCGAGCGGCGTATGTGACCGGCCAGACGATCGTGGTCGACGGCGGCCTCTCCCTACCGCAGGCCGGCACCGATGAGGCGCTCGCCGCGCTGTTCGAGCGCTTCAGCCAGGGCTGACGCCGCCATCCGGCGGCCATTCGTCGCGCACCGATCCGGTGAACTGAGGCGGGCGCCGCTCGAGGAACGCCATCACGCCTTCACGTGCGTCGGCGTGGGCCATGAGCGTGTGATGGTGCGCGGTCTCGCGCTGCTCCACGTCGCGGGGGCCGAGACCGAGCGCATCCCAGAGCAATCGCTTGGTGAACGCCACCGAGAGGGGCGCCGTGTTGCGCGCGATGTCGAGCGCGGTCTCCATCGCCGCCGGGAGCACCTCGTCGGCGGGCAGGCAACGATTGGCGATGCCGAGCCGCTCGGCTTCGCGGCCGTCGAACGTGCGCCCCGTGAGCAGAACGTCGGCGGCATGCGTGAGCCCGGCGAGGCGCGGCAGCGTGTAGTGCGCCATGGCGTCGGGCATCACGCCGCGCCGCACCTGCACCACTCCGTACTTCGCGTCGGCTGCCATGTACCGCAGGTCGCAATGCAAGGTGAGCGTGAACCCGATACCGATCGCGTGACCGTTCACTGCCGCGATCACTGGCTTGCGCACTTCCCAGGCGGGCGGCTCGACGGGGCTGGCCGAGAACGTGCGCTGCTCGACGGGCGCGAACGTGTCGCGACCACTCGTCATGTCGGCGCCGGCGCAGAACGCGGGTGGCGTGCCCGTCAGCACGACCGCGCGGATGTCGTCGTCGGCGTCGCAGCGGCGGTAGGCGGCGCCGAGCAGCATGCCCATGCGCGCCGAGAAGGCGTTGCGCACGGTCGGGCGGTTGAGGGTGATCACGGCAACGCCGTCGGCAACGTCGACGATCACATGGTCGTCGGTCGGGGCGATGTCGTCGTCGGCGCCGCGTGGTGCGGCAGGATCGTTCACGCGTGCGACCCTAGGTGCGCGCCGCGTTGGCGAGCCCGGTCACGGTCACGTAGTGACACAGTGCGCCGGCAACGACGAGTGCGTGGAACACCTCGTGGTATCCGAACGTGGCAGGGAACGGGTTCGGGCGGTGCAGCGCGTACACGACGCCCCCGACTGTGTAGAAGGCGCCGCCGAGCACGAGGAACGTGAGCTCCACTCCCGACATGCCGCGCACGTAGGCCGGCAGATCGGCGACCACCAACCACCCGGCGATCAGGTACACGCCGGCGCTCACCGGGTACGGCGCGTCGAGCCACACCATCCGCACCGCCACACCGATCGTGGCGACCACCCAGATGGCGACGAGCATCACCACCTTCGCCGCGCCGTGGAGCGTGAGCTCGGTCACGGCGGTGTACGTGCCGGCGATCGCCACGAGGATCGTGGAGTGGTCGACACGCTTCATGCGCCGAGCCGCACGAGGTGAGAGCCGACCGCTGTGGTAGGTGGCGCTCACGCCGAGCATCGCGGTCATGCCGATGCCGTACACGATCAGCGCCACGCGCGCTCCGTTGCCGTGCGCGCGCACGATCAGGGGCACGAAGAGCACGACCCCGATGGGCGCCGCCCACCGATGGATCACGCCGCGCAGCCGCGGGCGTACGTCGCCGGGCTGCGCCCCGGTCACGTCGGAGTCGCCGTGCGTTGGTGCATCGATGCCGTCGCTCGGGGCCACCATGTGCTGACCACTCTCGCGCGAGTGGAGGCGTCAGGCTCGGGTCGCCGCCTACGACGCCGCGGGTTGCTGATCCCCGTCGTCGTGGAGCGCGTGGATCTGCGCGTCGTCGAGATCGTCGCCGAAGCGCGGCGGCACCCCGCCGAGGCCGAGCTCGGCGGCCTCTTCGAGTGAGGCGATCGGGCCGTGCATCGGCCCGGATGCCACGAGCGAGTGCGGGAGGTAGCGGGCCACGATGACGGCGCTGAGGAGTGCGAGCACCGCGCCCACGATCACGGCGAGGTGCACGCCGCCGACGAAGGCGTGTTGGGCGCCGACCCGGAGGGTTTCACGAGCGCCGGCAGGGAGCTTGTCGGCGACGCGCAGCGCGCCGGCGATCGACGTGCTCGCCGCGCTGCGATCGGCTGGGCTCAATCCGTGCAGGAAGCGAGCGATCGAACCGCTGTATCGCGAGGTGGCCACACTGCCGAGCACGGCGATCCCGAGTGCCGCCCCGAGCTCTCGCGTGGCGTCGTTCATCGCCGAGCCCGCGCCGGCCCGCCGAGGCGGAACGGCCGACATGATCGACGCGGTCATCGGCGACATCGACAGTGCGATGCCCAGGGTGAGCGGCACGAGGCAGACCACCACATAGGCATACGGAGTGTGCGTGGTGAGGCGCGACAGCAACGAGAGGCCGAGCGCGATGCTCACCATGCCGAAGGACACGGTGCGATGTGCGCCGAAGGTTCGCGAGAGCTTCGGCGTGAGCGGTGCGACCACCAACATGATGGCGGCGATGGGCATCAGCCGCAGTGCCGCCGAGAGGGCGCTGTAGCCGAGCACGAGCTGGAAGTACTGCGATACGAGGAACATCACGCCGTACATCGCCACGAACACGAGGATCATCCCGCCGGTGCCCGCGCTGAATGCGGGCCGTCGGAAGTAGTGCATGTCGAGCATCGGCTCCGGCGTGCGCAGCTCCCACGCCACGAAGAGTGCGAGCACGGCGACGGCCACGACGAACGCGCCGATCGTCCCCGCGCTCGCCCAGCCGTATTCGGGGGCCTGGATGAGGCCGTACACGAGGGCGACGATGCCGATCACCGACAGCAGCGCACCGATCGGATCGAGGCGACTCTCTTCGGGGTCGCGCGACTTCGGTACGAGGAAGTGGCCCGCGACGAGCGCAATCACGATGACGGGCGTGTTGATCAGGAAGATCGAGCCGTACCAGAAGTGGCCGAGCAGCCACCCGCTGGCCACCGGTCCGAGCGATCCGGCCGCGCCCGTCACGCTCGCCCAGATGGCGATCGCCTTCGGACGCTCTCCCGGTGGAAAGACGTTGATCAGGATCGACAGCGTCGACGGCATGATGAGCGCGCCGGCCGCGCCCATCACGGCGCGACACCCGATGATCTCCCATGTTGTGGTCGACGCCGATGCGAGCCCGGCGCCCACCAGGAAGAGGAGCAGGCCGAGCTGCAGCGCGCCCTTGCGGCCGAAGCGATCGCCGAGCGCGCCGGTCGAGAACAGCAAGCCGGCGAACACGAGCGAGTACACGGCCACGACCCACTGGAGCTGCGATTCGGTGGCATGGAGATCACGCGAGAGCGTGGGGATGGCCACGTTGAGACTCGAGTTGCCCACGAACACGATCAGCAGGCTCAAGCAGAGCACTGCGAGCGTGAACCAGCGCCGGTCGTGCTCACGATCGGCGGCCGCGCGGGCCGCGTTCGTGGTCATGCCGGTCATGGCCGTGCTCCTTGCGAGGCTTGGGGGATCCGTTCCGGGTGGAAGCGGAACGGCGGTTCCGGATAGTACTACAATCGGAAGCATGGTTCCGCTTCGGCGGGATCGGGAAACCTCAATGTGGAGGCGAGCATGACCCGAGGCGCGATCACCCACACGGTGCCGAGGCCGCAGCGCGCCGACGCGCGCCGGAATCGGGAGCGCGTGCTCGCGGCGGCCGAGGCGGTGTTCTCCGAGGCCGGGCTCAAGGCGCAGGTCGACGAGGTGGCGCGCCGGGCGGGCGTCGGGGTCGGCACGGTGTGTCGCAACTTCCCGACCAAGCAGGCGCTGATCGAGGCGGTGCTCACGTCGATGTACGTGAGCCTGCTCGATCAGGCCGAAGCCGCGCTCGTCACCGCCGACCCCGCAGCAGCGTTCGAGCAGTTCGTGCTGGCGCTCTCCGAGTTCCAGGCCCGCCATCGCGCGTTCGCCGAGCAGATGGCCAACGAGCCGGTGCTCCCCGAGACCGCGCATGCCTTGCGCGACGCGCTCACGTCGGCCATCGCCCGGCTGGTCACCGGCGCACAATCGGCCGGAACGGTGCGCGCCGACATCGGCCCCGCCGACGTGGCGATCCTGTTCTCCGGCGTCGCGCACGCCACCGCAGTCGCGGGCGATCTGCAGCCTGCGCTGCGTGAGCGCTACGTGCGCCTGATCCTCGACGGCTTGCGTCCGGCGGTGGCTTCGCAGCTGCCCGGCGCCCCGCTCGACTTCGCGCAGCTGCGGTGCATCAAGAACGCGAAGCTGCGGAAGGCGAGGTGACGGGCGGCGACACGCCTGCGATCACCATCGGCCGGACCACCTCCGGCTCCTTCAAGCCCGGCCCGTTCACGAGCAGCGAAGCAGGCGAGCTCGACCCGCGTCGTTGGATCTCGCTCGCGATCGTGATCATCTCGGCGTTCATAGTGGTGCTCGACAACACCGTGCTCAACGTGGCCATCCCGACGATCCTGCGGGAGTTCCACACCACGCTGCCGAGCCTCGAATGGGTGGTCACGGGCTACGCGCTCACGTTCGCGACGCTGCTGATCATCGGCGGGCGCCTCGGCGACATCTACGGGCACCGCGTGGTCTTCATCATCGGCGCGGCACTGTTCGGGCTGGGTTCGCTCCTCGCGTCGGTGTCCACGTCGGTGCCGCAGCTCGTGCTCGGCGAAGCGATCATCGAAGGCATCGGCGCGTCGTTGATGCTGCCGTCAACGTTGGCGATCCTGTCGAGCACGTTTCACGGTCGCGAGCGCGCCACCGCCTTCGCCGCGTGGGGTGCCACCGCGGGCGTCGCCGCCGCGACCGGACCCGTCGTGGGCGGCTTCCTCACCACGAACTTCTCGTGGCGCTGGTCGTTCCGGATCAACGTCATCGTCGCTCCGATCGCGATCATCGGTGCGGTGCTGTTCATGCGCAGCGGTGCGCCGACCGGCCGGCGCCCCCGTATCGACTTCCCGGGCGCGGCGCTCGTGGCGGTTGGCATGTTCCTGATTGTGTTCGCTTTGAGCGAGGGCGGAACGTACGGCTGGATCACGCCGCTGAAGGACTTCGGTGTCGATGGTCACCGCATCTGGCCGGCGGATCGATCCGTGTCGGTGACCCCGATCATCCTCGCCGTCGGCGTCGCCGTGCTCGTCGGGTTCTACATGCTCGAACGCGCCAAGGAAGCGCGCGACGACGATCCACTGTTCGAGTTCGCGCACCTTCGCTTCGCCACCTATCGCTACGGCCTGCTCACCGGACTCGTGCTCGCCATGGGCCAGTTTGGCCTGAGCTTCGTGCTGC
>JADGOO010000150.1 GCA_017882905.1 Acidimicrobiia bacterium
GCCCACCACGCCACGACGCCGCACGCGATGAGCGCGGTGTAGGTGAGGACGGGCCGGAACGCTCGCAGTGCGCCGAGCACGTACACGACGGCCGTGAACAACGAGAGCGCCACGACGATGTCGCCGGTCAGGGCGGTCGCGCCGCGCCAGTCGGGAGCTAGCCGCCGGCGGAGTGCCCGTCCGCCCGCGCCGAGCGCCGCGATGGCGCCGATGAGCGCGGCGAAGCCGACGAGCCACCGCATCACACGCGGGCCCGGCCCGCGTCGGTGTCGGACGCGCCTCGTCGCCGCGCGCGGTCCACCATGCCGAGCACGCCGATGGCGGCGTAGATCGGGAGCGCCACATCGAGCGCGATGCGGAAGCGGACGTTGCCGTAGCTGATCAACGTGGTGACGATCGCCGACGCCAGCATCGCGAAGAGCGGCAGCAGCAGCGCTCGCCGGCGCCGCAACATCCAGGCGCCGACGATGGTGAAGAACATCAGCGCGTAGAACGCGTAGCGCGCCGCGCTCGGCTGCCACGTGCCGCGCTGCTCCACGGACTGCTGGTAACGGATCCCGTCGGCCGGTTTGTACACCTCGAGGGTGCGGCCGAGGCGCGCCGGTATCACCACGAACAGGAGTCGGTTCTTGTGATGGTTGATGTAGTCGGTGGCGATCTTGCGGAACGCCGCGTCTTCGATGCTCTCCTCGCGGGGCGGGCCGCCGCCACTGAAGATGCGGCACGCGTGGGGCGCGCTCGCGAGCAACGGGAGTCGTGTCGCGCCGGTAGGCGGAGCGGCGCCGCCCGGCGAGCCGGGACCGGTGCGGGCGAGGCAGTCGAACGACCACGAGCCCGTCTGCAGGTAGTAGGCGTCGTCGCAGTTGGCAGAGACGAGCAACCGGCCGAGGCCGGTCGAGATCAGCTCGGTCTTCTGGAAGCGATTCAGGTTGTAGCCGACCCACGGCCCGAGGAGCACGACGAACGCGAGGGTGGCCGCCCCGACGGCGCGCAGCGACGCACGCGGCTTCGCGAAGAGGAACAAGGGCAGCCCGAGCGCGACCACGAACACGGCCGCTTCGGCACGCGCCAGCGTGGCGAGCGCGATACCCACGCCGACGAGCGCGGCGTTCGTGACCGAATGATCCTTGAAGTAGCGGACCGTGCTCCAGATCGCGAATGCGCACGCCGTCGCGAAGATCGTCTCCGACATCAGCAGCGCGTCGTTGATCCACAGCGTTGGGGTGAGCGCGGCGATGATCGCGACGGTGAGCCCCACACGTGGACCTCGGATGCGACGGCCGGTGTCGCCGAGCAGCGCAACCGTGAGAGCTCCGGCGAACGCGCTGACGATGCGATGTGTCATCGTCGACTTCAGCCCGACGAGTGAGAACGCGGCGAGGTACATCGAGTACAGCGGCGGATGCGCCGCGCTCTGCGCCTTCAGGCCGAAGCAGGCCCAGCGGTACGGATCGATGAAGCCGAGGCCGTGCGCGACCTCGTTCGCCTGCGCTTGGTAGTAGTACGCGTCGCCGCCGGGGGGTGCATGCGTCTGGTCGTACCGGACGGCCCAGAAGACGCGAATGGCGAGCGCGACGAGGACCGCGACGCCGAACGCGATCCGGTAGAGGCGCCCACCGTCGCCGGGCTCGGCATCCATGGAGTCGGCGATCACGCCGGCATCGTGCGGTCCGTTCACGCGCCACCTGCGCCGGACGTGGTCGGTGCGGATCTCGACAATGGAGGCGTGCTGTCGGACTCGGCAGCTCGGGCCCGCCGGCCGTGGGGCGCGACACGCGCGGCCAGCGTTCTCACCACGTCCCATTATGCCCGGTCGCCCGGCGCGGATCCGTGACGGCCGCACCGGGCGACCCCGTCCGGCAGCCCCATCGGGCGGCCCCGTCCGCCAGCCCCATCAAGCGGCCGTCGCGGGGCCGGCCCGCGCCGGTACGATCGGCGCCACCGGACCCGAGGCTCGCTGTGCAGCGGCGCCCGTTCTGCGGCCGACTGCCGCGGACCACGCTTGTCGCGATCCACACGGCAGCGAACACGGAGCGAACCTCATGACCGACGACGTCGTCCGCGTCGAGATCGACGAGCGCATCGCTGTCATCACGATCAACCGCCCGGAAGCGCGCAACGCCTTGAACCGGGGCGTGCGCTCCGGGTTGCCGCGCGCAGTGCAACGATGCGAGGACGACGACGCCGTCGACGTCATGATCCTCACGGGCGCCGACCCTGCATTCTCGGCAGGCGTCGACCTCAAGGAGTTCGGGTCGGGCGCCGCGCGAGCCGAGGGCGAGGGCGAGGGTCGCGCCGACAAGGGCGCTCGCGACGACGCCGGCCGCGTCCCGTGGCGTGGCGCGCTGCCACCCCGACGCAAGCTGCTGATCGGCGCGATCAACGGCGTCGCCATCACAGGCGGCCTCGAGCTGGCGCTCGGTTGCGACTTCCTCATCGCTTCGGAGCGAGCGCGCTTCGCCGACACCCACGCGCGCGTCGGTGTGATGCCTGGTTGGGGCCTCACCGTGTTGCTGGCGCAGCGCGTCGGCGTCGCACGTGCTCGTCAGATGAGCGTGACCGGCAACTTCGTCGACGCATCGCGGGCTTACGAATGGGGCCTCGTGAACGAGGTCGTGGCTCACGACGAGCTGCTCGACCGCTGCCGCCAGCTCGCGCGTGATTGCAGCTCGATCGACCAGGCCGCAGTGCGCCAGATGCTCGAGACCTACCGGCTCGTCACCAATGCCACCGTCGACGAAGGCTGGG
The DNA here is from genome assembly GCA_017882905.1 of Acidimicrobiia bacterium. Taxonomy (GTDB): domain Bacteria; phylum Actinomycetota; class Acidimicrobiia; order IMCC26256; family PALSA-610; genus Chersky-683. Next base: position 2,749 of record JADGOO010000150.1, read on the forward strand.
CGATCGAGGACCGTGTCTCGCGTGCGTGGGAGGGCAGTGGCTTCGATCCGGCTGAGATCGAGCGCAAGCGCCACGGCATCATGGAGCGCGGCCGAACCCAGCTCTGATCGGCCCGAGCACGTGCGCGGGTTCAGCCGCGTGCTCGTGCTCCGGCCGCAGCGCCAGTGCAAGGCCCTGCTCGTGGCCTCAGGAACGCGCCAGCCTCGCTGTCGAGCGCCGGCCGACGCGGCGGTGCGAAGAAGTTGGCCGAGGCGCGGGGTTGAGGCTCCGTGGTGTTCGGTATGGCGTTTGGTCACATCTGCGGTTCGGCGTGAGTAGCCGGGTCCATCGATGGGAACACGCGTGACGTGGAACAACATCCGCGCCGTGCGTGCGTGAGCAAGTGCCTCACGGCCCGACACCGACGTTCGGATTGTGCCGATATCGGGCATTCTCTGAGCGCGGCTCGCATGAGCGCGTCCAGGCGCGGGCGCGATTGGAGGCCCCGATGAGCCGTCGTCTGCAAAAGGAGCGCGAGGACGATGTCGTCGCCGCATACGAGGAATGGGACGGGACGGAACCCGTCGACCGCTTCGCGGCCCGGCTCGGCATCTCCAAGCAGACCCTCTACAACCTGTTGCGACGGCGTGGGGTGCCGACCAAGACCGAGCAGCAGATAGCCGCCCGCGGTGGGTTCGCCCGCCCGGCGCTCGGATCCGGTGACGACATCTACGAGCGCATGGCGCGCCAGGCGTTGCAGGCGATCATCGACGAGAACGAGAGTCTGCGCACCGAGAACGAGGTGCTGCGGGCGCGGCTCGGCGAGAGCGCGCGTGACGCCGAGAACCGGCCCCGTGACGGTAACGGCAACGGCCGCCGCGTCGGTGTCGACATCGAGCTGCCGGTCGAGTGAGCGCGCGGGCTGCGGCCGCTGGTGAGCGCCGCCGGCCCGACGCTCTCAAGCTGGCGGAGCTGCCTGGGTGAGGTATTGCTGGAGATCGAAGTAGTCGCGCCACGCGGCGATGCGACCATTGCGGATCTCGAACGTGCCCATCACCGGAAGCTCGATGGTGGTGTGCGGGAGCACGAACACGTCGACGCGTTCGGTCAGCACGGTGTCGCCGTCGGCCGAGAGGTTCAGCACCCGGAACTCGATGCGCTCGACGCCGGTCGTGAACATCTCCATGGTGGCGCGGATGGCATCCACGCCGGTGACCGGATCGATTGGCATGTTGTGGTACACGGCGTCGGTCTCGAAGTAGCCCATCAGCTCTTCGAGGTCGAGGCGTTCCCACGCGGCGCAGAAGTCGCGCACGATGGCGGCGGAGGTGTTGGCGCTCATAGTGGCGGAGTCTTACCGGTCGGCGGGGTGCGGCGCTCCTCGACCACGGCCGCGGCCCGCAAGATGGCCCGCCGCAGCGAGTCGCGCCCGTGCCCGGTGCACGGGATCCACGGCAGGCCGGCCTCGCCGGAGCTGCGCCGCAACCGCCGCCCGAGCTGCGTACGGGTGAACTGCATGAGCACGACGGCATCGGCCCGCTCGTAGGCCGCTTCGATCCGCTCCGCTTCGGGACCCCACCGCGCCGACCAGCCCGTCATGAACCAGTCGACGCTGATGTGGTCGGGGAGCGCACGCTCGATCTCGGCCACGTACTGCGCCTGGATCTCGTTGCCGCCGACGAACACGACGCGCACCGGCCGCGCGCCGATGGCGATGGCGGGCTCGCCACCGAGTGGATCGCGCGCGGTGTGCTCGCGCGCCATCGCCGCCCGCATGTCGGCGAGCTCGGCATCTGGAGCGCCGAGCTCCTCCACGAGATCGGCGAGGTCGGGTGCCGCGAACGCGGGTCCGGTGGTGCCGTTCACGGCCCGCCAGAACAACCCCGTTGCCACGGCGCGCGCCGCGCTCACTCGGCCGACGCGCGCGAGCACCCGAACGCGCTCCACATCGGCGGCATCGTCGCCGAGACCTCTGCGGGCGGCGCCACCTTCGTCGAGGGCCGCCAGCCACCGCTCGTCGAGATCGTGCACAGTGGCGCTCGCGAGATGGTCGGCGAGGGCGCCCAGCAGATCGGCGTCGTTCGCGTCGCTGTGCGCTTCGCCGTCCAGCAACCGTTGGACGAGGTCTTCGGCTCGCGCGTCGCTCCACGGTTCCGGTTCGTCGTCGACGGTCACGTCTTCGGTCGGGTCGAGCGCGTCGACGCGCTCGCGCTCCTCGCGCTCCAGCTCCGTGGCGGTCGCCTCTGCGCGCAGCCGAACGAGGTGTGCGCAGAGGCGCGCGCACTGCTCAGCCCATGTGCGGGGTCGTTCGCGAGCGTCGTCAACCGCCGCAGTGGCGTGTGAGCTCGCCGAGTCGGGGGCGACGAGTGACACGGCGACGTCGATGCCGAGGCGTTCGAGCAACGTCGCCAGCTCGTCGAGGTCGGGCTCGTAGCCGTGATCGAGCGCGGCGAGCAGGTCGGCGGCGAGGCCGACCGTTCGGCCGCGCGGCTGGTCGTCGTCGTGGTCGTCGGGCGCGTCGTCGAGCGCTCGGGTTGTGCCGGGCCGCGCCGGATCATCGAGCGGGAAGTCGGGCTCGGGCAGCGTGAGCGCGTCGGCTTCCTCGATGCCGGCCAGCGCCAGCATGTACATCACGCCGATCGGCACGTCGCGGTCGTTGCGCGCCCAGGCGAGCTCATCGGCATGGTCGTAGGCCTTCGCGGGCTGTCCGATGCAGAGCGCGTGCACGCCGAGCAGCAACGCAGTCTGTTCGAAGATCCAGACGTCGTACGGGACGCCCGGACGGTCGAGCCGTTTGCACTCGGGTTCGTGCAACGCTTCGATCTCCGCGATGTGCGGCTCGATCGCCGCCGCGAGTCGCGACCGTTCGGCGACGCGGGGCACGGCCAGCGCCACCGCGCCGGGCGCGGGGATCGCGGCGAGCACACGCGTGAGGCGTTCGTGGCGCGCGTCGATCGGTGCCGGCGCATCGTCGAGCAGGGCGAGTGCCTCCTCGTAGCGCTCCTCGCGAACCATGAAGGACAGCAATGAGTGTGTGAGCGCGGTCGCGAGGCTTCGGAGCTCGGCACCGTGCCAGCGGTCTTCGCCGAAGCTCTGGGGCAAGAGCGCGCGTCGGGCGACGCCGTCGCACCAGTCGGCCCAGCGAACGACGGCCGCGATCTCGCGGCGGGTGAGTGCGTCGCCGCGCCGGTGATCGTCGACCAACGGACCGTTCACGAGCGAATAGACGGCGTCGTCGATACCGAGCGCGGGAGCGACGCGCTCGTCGAGGAGCACCTCGGCGAAGGCCTCGATCGCGGTGCTGCGTGCCAGGACGAACAGCGGTGCCCCGAACACCGTGCCGTACACGTCGCGCGCCAGGGCGACGCACTCCGCGAGCCGGGAATCGATCACCTCGCCGACCGCATCGCGGTCGCCCCGGCGGAGCAACGACGCGATGCTGCCGGCCAAGGCATCGTCGTGTTGCAGCTTCACGGAGTCGCCGAGCTCGCCGCCGACGACGCCCCGGAGGTACTCGATCGCGCGGTCGCTCTCGAGCGCGCCGAGCACGCCTTGCAGAGCGCGGAGCGCGCGGGCGTCGCCCTCCACGCTTCCGATCAGCTCGGCGAGTGCCGGGGCGAGCGCCGGCAGGGGATCGCGCGATGGTCGTGGCGATTCGTCGTCGGCATCGCCCGCCGCGGTGCGCGCCGCCACGCCGTGCGCGGCCAAGAGCAGCGGGCCGATGCGCGCGCAGAGGCCGAGCGCCGTGTCGGGGGTCCCGTCGGGGCGTGTCCACGCGCCCGTCTGCCAATCGCGCACCTCGCGGCCGAGGCTGCGCACCGCTACCACTTCGGGCGGTTCCTCGCGCGCCGAAGACCGCCGCGAATGCGCAGCGCCGTGCGAGCCCTTGCGCTTTGCCGGCTTCGCCACGCCGCGCGTCAGCCGCCGGTGAGGTGCGCGCCGAAGAAGTCGAGCGTGCGCTGCCATGCATCGGCTGCCGCGTCGGGCTGGTAGTCGCCGCGACGGTCGCAGTGGAATCCGTGACCGGCACCGGCATAGCGGACCACCTGCGCGTCGACCGGGGCCTTGCCGCCCAGCTCGGTACGCAGACGCTCCACGTCGTCGACGGGGATGGAGCCGTCGTCGTCACCGAAGAGGCCGAGCCACGGTGTCTTCAGCGCGGCGACCTCGTCGACCAGCGCCGGGAACTTCGGGAAGCGCGCCGTGACGATCCCGCCGCCGTAGAAGCCGACGCTCGCGCCGATGGCGCGGCGCAACGCGAGCAAGAACGAGCAGCGGCCGCCGAAGCAGAAGCCGACAGCGCCGATCTGCGCGTCGGCGTAGCCGCGCTCGTGCAATCGTGCGATTGCGGCGTCGAGGTCGGAGAGGATCTTCGTGTCGTCGAGGTCGGCGAAGATCTCCATGATGGGCGTGAAGTCGCTGCCGTACTCGAACACCGGACCACCCTGGCGGTGGAACAGATCGGGGGCCACGGCGTGGTAGCCCGCGGCGGCGGCTCGGCGAGTGACGTCTTCGATGTGCTCGTTCACGCCGAACGCTTCTTGGATCACCACGACGCCTCCCCGCGGCGGGCCCTGTGGCTCGACCTCGTAGATGCGCATCGGGCGAACCCTACGACGGCCCGCGTCGCGGTGTCACGCCTTGCCAGGCCGGTCCGGCACGGCGGGCGTCGGCGCAGCATGACGAGCTCGGCGGCGCCGCAGTAGGGTCCGCGAGCAACCAACCTTTGCCGCGGACCAGGGAGGCACACCGTGCGTGTCGTCGTCGACTTCGATCGCTGCGAGAGCAACGCGGTCTGCATGGGCGTCGCGCCCGAAGTGTTCGAGGTGCGCGACGACGACTTCCTCTACGTGCTGCAAGAAGAGCCGCCGGAGTCGCTGCGGGCCAAGGTGGAAGAAGCCGTGCGCCTCTGCCCGAAGCAAGCGATCTCGGTCGTCGACTGAGATGGCGTCGCCGGAGTTCGGCGCGATCGTCCAGTTCCTGCGCGACAACCTGTCGCTCTCGGACCCATCCGCCACGCCCGAGGCGCTTCGCGAGGGGATGCTCGGCGGCACCGACATGATGCCGCTCCCCGAGGGCATCGAGTTCGAGCCCACCTCGGCCGCAGGAGTTCCCGCACTCTGGGTGCGGCCCACGGACGGCCGCGACGACGCCGCGCTGCTCTACCTCCACGGTGGCGGCTACGTGATCGGTTCGCCCGCCACCCACCGCGGCATCACCAGTCGACTTGCCCTGTTGCTCGATTGTCCGGTGCTGTCGCTCGACTACCGCCTCGCCCCTGAGCACCCGCACCCGGCCGCGGTCGAGGACAGCGTCGCCGCGTACGAGTGGTTGCTCGACCGTGGCATCGCTCCCGACCGCCTCGCCGTGGCGGGCGACAGTGCCGGCGGCGGTCTCACGTTCGCGACGTTGTTGAAGCTTCGCGACGGCGGCACGGCGCTGCCGGCCTGCGCGGTGGGCATCTCGCCGTGGACCGACATGCAAGGCACCGGTGAGTCGATGCAGCGCCTCGCCGACGTCGATCCGATGGTCACACCCGTCGGCCTCAGTCGCATGGCTGCGTGGTTCATCGGCGAAGGAGATCCGCGCGACCCGTACGCGTCGCCGCTCTACGGCGATCTCCAGGACCTTCCGCCCCTGCTCGTGCACGTGGGCGAGGTGGAGACCTTGCTCGACGATTCGGTGCGCTTCGCCGACCGTGCGCGCGCCGCCGGCGTCGACGTGACGCTCGAGGTGTTCCCCGAGATGATCCACGTGTTCCACGCCTTCTGCGGCCTCGTTCCCGAGAGCGACGCCGCGTGCGATGCCGTCGCCGCGTTCATGCGCAAGCACATGGGTCTGTAGATGGCGAGCCTCATGTCGAGTCTCGAGGGCAAGAGCGCACTTGTCACCGGAGGCGGCAGCGGCATCGGTCTCGGTACCGCCAAGTTGCTCGCGCGCGACGGTGCCACCGTGACGATCTGCGGACGCACCGAAGACAAGCTCGCCAAGGCCGTCGCCGAGATCGGGGCGGGCGCGCGGTACGTGGTTGCCGACGTCACGATCGAAGACGAGATCACGGCAGCCGTGGCTGCGGCCGCGGAGCCCACGGGCCGGCTCGACATCGTGTTCGCGAACGCGGGCGGGTCGTTGCACATGGGTCCGGTACTCGATGCCGAGCTCGAAGCGTTTCGCGCCACCGTCGACGTGAACCTCACCGGCACGTTCCTCACGATCAAGCAGGCGGGTCGGCGCATGGCGGCGCAGTCGCCGAGCGGTGGCGCGATCGTGGGCATGTCGAGTGGCGCCGGCCACTTCCCGCATCGCTACCTGCCGGCCTACGGCGCCGCGAAGGCCGGCATCGAGATGCTCTGCAAGTACGCCGCTGAGGAGTGGGGCAGCGCCGGTGTGCGGGTCAACGTCGTGCAACCCGGCATCATCGCCGACGAGCTGATGGCGCCGATCACCGGCGGCGGCAAGCTGCTCGACGACTACCTGGCGAACATCCCCCTCGATCGCGTCGGCGAGGTCGACGACGTGGCGGCCGCAGTCCGGTTCCTGGCCGGACCGGAGTCGTCGTGGATCACGGGCGCGTGTGTGCCGGTCGACGGCGGCCACCACCTCCGCCGAGGTGCGAACTACGGCAAGCTCTTCGAATAAGGGCTCGCGGCCCCGAAGGCTCGGAGTCGCCTCGACAGACCGCTGCGTAGCATTCTGTTCCGACCACGACGAACAGGATCTCGAGTGCCCCCCATTGTCATCGAAGAGACGCCCGAAGAGGCGGCGTTTCGCGCCGAGGCCCGAGCGTTTCTCGAATCGGTCGCCGAGCCGAAGGTCGGCCATGCCGATCTGAGCACTGCGGCGCTCGGCAACACCGACACGAGTCGCGAAGCGGAGCTGGCCCACGTGGCCGAGAGCCGCAAGTGGATGCGCACGATGCACGAGTACGGGTGGGCAGGGCTCACCTGGCCCGTCGAATACGGCGGGCGCGGGCTCTCACCGAAGATGGCCCGCATCTTCTTGCAGGAGCAGAACGCCTTCAACGTGTCGCAGGGCATGTTCAGCGTGGCGCTCAACATGGTCGGGCCCACGATCATGATGCACGGCACCGAAGATCAGAAGCGCACGCTGTTGCCGAAGATCCTCTCGGGCGAGCACCTGTGGTGCCAGCTGTACAGCGAGCCCGGCGCCGGCTCCGACCTGGCGGGCATGACCACCCGCGCCGAGCGCGACGGCGATGAGTGGGTGATCAACGGCCAGAAGGTGTGGAACTCTGGCGCCCACTACGCCGACTACGGGATCCTGCTCGCCCGTACCAACTGGGACGTGCCCAAGCACCGCGGCATCACGTAC
>JADGOO010000151.1 GCA_017882905.1 Acidimicrobiia bacterium
GCGACCGAGCCCGTCGACCAGCGCACGCAGCCAGACGCGCGGCGCCGCGACGACCGCCTCGCTGGATGTCACCGCGTCTGGATACATGCCCACTCCCTGCCCGCTACGGGATATCGGCCGCTCGCGAGCCGGACTCGAGCAAATTCTCGGCCGGCCCCAGGGCGACCAGACCGGGGCGACCAGACCGGGGCGATTAGACCGGGGCGATCCGGCGCCGGCGCCGCCGGGGTGGCCAGCGAGGACGCCAGAAGCCGTACCCGGCCACGAACGCCACCGCAAAGGCGAGCCCCGCCAACGTCAGCCGGTGCCGCGCCTCGCTGCGACAGAGCGGGAATGCGAAGCTCAGCGCGGTGAGCGGTTGATCGCCCGACACGTGCGTCGTGTCGTCGCGCCATGCGCTCACCACCGCGGGCCAGCACGTCCGGCTCGGCAGCGAGATCCCGGCTTCGTTCGCGAACGCTCTGCTCGGCGCATCGCCGGCACCCGCGAACGGCACGAAAGCGAAGTACGCGCCCACGACCGTCACGATGATCGTGACCACGGCGGCCACGATGCGCTGCCGGCGGGCATTGAGCCGCACGCGCTCAGCCGCCCGTGCTCGAGAAGTGCTGGTAGTCGGGCGCGCTGAAGTGGCCGCCCCAATGCCACCCCACCGACGCGAACGCGCGATTGAGCGCGCTCGACGCACCGGCCATGCCGGGACGGACGTCGGCGCGGTCGAGGTACGCCGAGCCGGCGGTGGGTTCCACCCGCCCCGACACGAGATACGGGTTCTCGACCGGGTTCACGTCGATGGCCTCGCCGTACGCGTGCACCGACCATCGAACCGGACCCGGCGCGTCGACCGGCCGGCAGTTGAAGCCCGACGTGTTGTCGGCCGCCATCGACGACGGATCGCTCCCGCCGTACACATCCACCGGCACCATCGACCGGATCGGGAACCGCACGGCGAACAACGACGCGAACACCTCGACCACCTGTTGAGCAACGGCCGCGTTTACGACCATGCGCCCCACGCGTGCGCGGCCGTCGAAGCCCCAGTACGGGAGATGCAGCATGCGGAGCTGGGCGGGCCCCACCGGACACCCAGGTCGCCAGCTGTTCGCCACGTCGACGGCAGTGAGCGTGGTGGCGTACCCGGTCGCAGCGGGCGCCGCCGTGACCCCGCTCGTGGTGGGCGCCTGCGTGACGGGTGTGGTGGTCGTCGTGGTGGTCGAGCCGACCGTGGTGGTGCTCGCGGGCGCAGTACCGCGCGCCGTCGCGGCCGGGCGCGCCGACTGTGAGGTGATCGTGCGCGCCGCGCGATGACCCGCCGTGCCGCACGCGCCGAGCAAGCCGATGGCAAGGGCCCACGTGCACAGGAGACGAACAACGGGCTCGGCGCTCGTCGCCGGTCTCCGCAGCACGGTCTCTACGCTATCGACCGTGCAGCACTCCTCGGCGCAACGCGCAGCGGTGATCACGCTCGCGCTGCTGGCCGCCGCGTGCGGCGCCTCGTCGCATCGAGCCGCCACCACGACCACGCGCGCGACGCGCCCGGCGAGCACCACATCGACGTCGCGGCCCTCGACCACCACGACGACCACCACGATTCGAGCGACGACGACCACGCCGACGACCGCGACGCACGTGGTCGCGACCGTGCCGCCGACCGTGCGCACCACGCCACCGACTAGTGCTCCCCCGCCCGCTCCCGCGACAGCGCAACGCATCGTGGTCGATGCGGGCGGCTACGGGCAGTCGACCGCCACGTTGAGCGCCTACGAACAGCGGGGCGGAGTATGGACGCGGGTGTTCGGTCCGTGGACGGCGTGGGTGGGCAGGAACGGCGTGGCCCCATCGGGCGCCAAGCGTGAGGGTGACGGTCGCACCCCGTCGGGCACGTACGGCTTCTCGTTCTTCTTCGGCGTGTACAACAACCCCGGCGTGCACTTCCCGTACCGCCAGATCACGAGCACGGCAATCGTCTGGGACGACGATCCCGCCAGCGCCAGCTACAACGAGTGGATCGATACGCGAGTCGCAACGGCCGGAGCCAACCCGGAGCCGATGTACAACACTCCGTCGTACGACTACGGCGCGGTGATCGCCTACAACACCGCGCGCACTCCGGGCCTCGGGAGCGCAATCTTCCTGCACGTGTCGCACAACAGCTCGACGGCCGGATGCGTGGCGATTCCCACGTCCGAGCTCGTGAGCGTGCTGCAGTGGCTCCAACCGAGCGAGCAGCCGCTCATCACCATCGGCGTCGGCGCACCCGCGCCGGGCTGACGATCCGAGGAGAACAATGCCCGACGCCATCGACGGCCGCTACGAGTCGTTCGCGCACCTGCACTTCGATCGCCCGGCCGACAAGGTGCTGCGCATCACGCTCGACGCACCCGGGCTCAACGCCGTCGACGCCGACATGCACCGCGAGCTCGCCGACGTGTGGCTGGCGGTCGACCGCGACCCCGATACCAACGTCGCTGTGCTCCAGGGTGCCGGTCGCGCGTTCTCCGCAGGCGGGAGCTTCGATCTCATCGACTCGATGGTCAACGACTACGACGCGCGCACGCGGGTGCTGCGCGAGGCGCGCGATCTCGTATTCAACGTGATCAACTGCTCGAAGCCGATCGTCTCGGCGATACACGGCCCAGCGGTGGGCGCGGGCCTGGTCGCGGCGCTCCTCGCCGACGTGTCGATTGCGGCGCGTACCGCACGGATCATCGACGGTCACACGCGGTTGGGCGTCGCGGCCGGTGATCACGCCGCCATCTGTTGGCCGTTGCTGTGCGGGATGGCGAAGGCGAAGTACTACTTGCTCACGTGCGAGACACTCACCGGCGAAGAGGCGGAGCGCATCGGTCTCGTGTCGCTGTGCGTCGATGATGGGCTGGTGCACGACAAGGCCCTCGAGGTGGCGACCAACCTCGCCGCCGGCGCGCAGTCGGCGATCCGGTGGACGAAGCACACGCTCAACAACTGGTACCGCGCGCAGTCGGCCACGTTCGACGCGTCGCTCGCACTCGAGTTCCTCGGCTTCGGTGGTCCCGACGTGCAAGAAGGGCTCGCGTCGCACACCGAGAAGCGCCCGCCCCGCTTCAGCTGATCGAGCCGATCCCGAACATGCGTCAGAGACCTCGCCGGGAGCGCGGCAACTGACGCACGTTGGTTCGCTCAGCGAGATCGTGGCGTGATCGCGATGAGCACGTAGGGATCGTCGGGTGTGCCGTTCTCGGCGTGCACGGCACCGGGCGGCGACCGCCACACGACCTTGAAGTCGAACTGGCTGAGATCCTCGCCACGCAACAGACCCTGCACGCGGTCACGCACGACAGCGCTCGACGACGACGAGCTCAACCCGGCCGCGTCCAGGTACTGCACTGAGCTGAACGTCGTAAAGCCGCGGCGCACGCCGAGCGCGAGCAGACGATGTTGGCGTGCCGCCCGCAACGCACCGGAGTCGAGCATGAGCCCGTTGGCCGACATCGCCGGCCAGTCGAGCGCGAATGCGTCGAGCCCGTCGTCGTAAGCGAAGAGGTGCGGTGGATCAGCCGCGTACTTCACCCGCAGCTTGGGCGCCACGTCGAAGTAGAAGTCGGCGAACCGCTGGTGATAACCGAGCGGTGCACCGAACGCGAGGAAGCCCCCGATCGACAGCGCCGCGGCCGCCGCGAACGACGCTCGCGCCGCCACAATCGGGAACCGGAGCCGGCCCAGCAATCGCAACACGACGAGCGATACGTAGAGCGTCGACACGGGCCAGTACCAGTGCCCTTGGAAGATCGCCGGCACGAAGAGCTCGTCGTAGAGCCCGATCGCGATCACGCCCGCCGCAGTGCCGGCGAGCAACACGTCGAACCGAACGGCCGGTGAGTCGAGTGGGCGCGGCTCACGATCACGCGATCGAGC
>JADGOO010000017.1 GCA_017882905.1 Acidimicrobiia bacterium
ATGGTCTCGAGCGCCACTATCCCAGCCGCGGCCACGATGCCGGCCTGGCGCCAACCACCGCCGAGACGGTGCTTGTCGGCCCGGGCGCGCTCGATCACGTCGGTCGGCCCACAGAGCAGCGAGCCGATCGGAGCGGCAAGGCCCTTGCTGAGGCAGAACATGATCGTGTCGCACGGCGCCGCCAGCTCCGCCGGTGTCGCGCCCAACGCGATCGCGCTGTTGAAGATGCGGGCGCCGTCGCAGTGCACCGGCACACCCGCCGTATGGGCCTGCTGCGCGATCGCCGCAACGTCGTCGACCGCCATCGGTGCGCCGCTCATCGGCATGTAGCTGTTCTCGATCGTCAGGAGCGAGACGGGCGGAAGGTGGTGCTGGGCGCCCACGAGCGCGGCGTCGAGATCCGTCCAGCTGATGGGCCGCATCTGCACGCCGGCGTTGCGCGCCGCGCCCGCATCTTCGTAGCAGTAGGTGTGGGCGCGGGGCGCGCAGAGCACATCCGTCCCGGGACGCGTGAGCGCACGCAGCGCGAGCTGGTTCGCCATCGTGCCACTCGGCACGTAGAGCGCCGCGTCCTTGCCCATCAGCGCCGCGGCGAGCGATTGGAGCCGGTTGACGGTGGGGTCTTCGCCCGCCAGGTCGTCGCCCACCTCCGCGTCGGCCATCGCCGTGCGCATCGCGCGCGTGGGTTGCGTGACCGTGTCGGAACGGAGGTCGACGCGTCGAGGCTTCGTCATCGGCGCTCCCTCACGACCGGCTCACGGGGCGCATCAAGCCTTCCTGCATCACGGTCACGCACAACCGGCCGTCGCGCGAGTAGATGAAGCCCTCGGCGAGACCGCGTGCACCGTGGGCCGACGGCGACTTCTGGTGGTACAGCAACCAGTCGTCGGCACGGAAGGGTCGGTGGAACCACATCGCGTGATCGAGCGACGCCACCTGGAAGCTCTCGTCGGTGTAGCTGATCTGGTGCGGCATCACGGCCGTGTCGAGCAACGTGAGATCGGAGGCGTAGGCGACCACGCACGCGTGCAACAGCGGGTCGTCGGGCAGCTGGCCGTTCGCCTTGATCCACACGTGCTGCTCGGCAGCACGCGGCTCCGGATCGATCCAGCGCGGCGCCTCGACACTCCGACTCTCGATCGGGCGCTCACGCTCGAGCCAGGCCCACATCTCGGGCGAGAAGCGGTCTTTGAACGCGGCGACGCGCTCGAGGAACGTGGGGAGCTCTTCGGGCGGTGTGGCGTCGGGCATCTCGTATTGGTGCTCCGGCCCGGGCTCGTCCACCTGGAAGCTCGCTTGCAGGTTGAAGATCGCCTGGCCGTGTTGGATCGCGACGACGCGCCGGGTCGTGAACGACCGGCCGTCGCGGATGCGGTCGGCCTGGTAGATGATCGGCACACGCGGATCGCCCGGCCGCAGGAAGTACGCGTGCAGCGAGTGCACGATGCGGTCGGGTTCGACCGTGCGCCCCGCCGCGATCAGCGCCTGGCCGGCCACCTGACCACCGAAGACCCGTTGGCGGTCTTCGTCGGGGCTCAGCCCGCGGAACATGTTGACCTCGAGCGGCTCCAGCTCGAGGAGCGCGATGAGGTCGTCGAGCGCCTGGGCCATGAACCGCCGAGACTATTGCGACGGCTTCTGCCTCGCGCCCGCTGCCGTCAGTCGTTGAACAGGCGGGCGTCGGCCAGCAGCGCGGCGTCGACGGTCTTCGACTGCGCGACGCCCTCGGCGAGCGGCACCCGCACCACGTCGGTCCCCCGCAGCGACACCATCGTGGTGAAGTCACCGATCTGCACGCCGTCGATCGCGGCGATGCCGAAGCGGGTGGCGATGACGCGGTCATATGCGGTGGGCGTGCCGCCCCGCAGCACATGGCCGAGGATCGTGACCCGCGTCTCGAACCCGGTTCGGTTCTCGATCTCTGCGGCGAGCACGTGGCTGATCCCTCCGAGCCGCACGTGCCCGAACGCGTCGGTCTCACCGGACTGGACGACCATCGTCCCCTCTTTCGGAACGGCGCCCTCGGCCACCGCGACGATCGACGAGTTCGCACCGCGCGCGTGGCGTTCGGCGATCGACGCGCACACGGCTGCGATGTCGAACGGCTCCTCCGGCACGAGGATCACATCGGCCCCACCCGCGAGGCCCGCGTACGCGGTGATCCAACCGGCGTGGCGACCCATCAGCTCCACCACCATCACCCGGTCGTGGCTCTCCGCGGTGGTCTGCAACCGGTCGATCGCGTCGGTGGCGATCTGCACGGCGGTGTGGAACCCGAACGTGAAATCGGTGGCCGAGAGATCGTTGTCGATCGTCTTCGGTACGCCGATCACGTGCACGCCCTGGTCGGCGAGACGCAGCGCGACGCCAAGCGTGTCGTCACCGCCGATGGCGATGAGCGCATCGGTGCCGTCGCGTTCGAGCGTGGCCAGCACGTGCTCCGGACCGCCCTCGACTTTGAAGGGGTTCGTGCGACTCGTTCCGAGGATCGTTCCGCCGCGCGACAGCAACCCACGCGTGGTCTCCATCGTGAGTGTCATGGTCTCGCCCTCGATGAGCCCGCGCCATCCGTGGCGGTACCCCACGAACCGATGCCCGTAGTTGCCGATCCCCTTGCGAACCGCGGCCCGGATCACCGCGTTCAGGCCGGGACAATCGCCGCCGCCCGTGAGCATGCCGATGCGCATCGTGTCTCCTCGGTACTTCGTCGCTCACACGCTCGATCGCCGACAGAACCGCCGGCGTCGCCCTATCCTGCCCCAGCCAACCATGCGCCCTGCCTCCGAACGCCGCTTGCGCCATCTCGCCGAACGGCGCCTGGAGCCCGACGAGCACATCGTCGCGTGCGCGCCCGTCTGGTATTCGCGTCCGGTGCGCCAGCCCTGGCTCGCCGCGCGGTACCGAGACCAGGCTGTTCTCACCGATCGTCGCCTCATGCTCTGGGAGTCGGGCTGGCTCACGCGACGGGCCCGGCGTCGGGTGCTAGCTGACCGGCGAGAGGACATCGCGGTGCGCGATCTCGGCCAGGAAGGCGGCGCCGCGCCGGCGCGCCGGCTGCGACTCGACCACGCTGCGCACCCGCCACTCGTGCTCGAGCTCGGCGCCGACCCCGATTCGCGCACCATCGCCGAAGCACTCCTCGCGCCGCCGCCTCCGGCCACCCTCGACGTGCAGCTGTGACGAGCGTCGTCGCCATCGACGCCGGCACGACCGGCGTGCGGGCACTCGCCTTCGACGCCACCGGTGCCCCCGGGCCGAGCGCGTACCGCGAATTCACCCAGCACTTCCCGCGGCCCGGCTGGGTGGAACACGACGTCGAAGAGATCTGGACGGTCACCCTCGCCGTGCTCGACGAGGTCGCTACCACGCTCGCCGCGCAGGGCGAGACGATCGCCGCGATCGGCATCACGAACCAACGTGAGACGACCGTGGTTTGGGATGCGGCATCGGGCGTGCCCCGGCATCGGGCCATCGTCTGGCAAGACCGCCGAACCGCAGCGCGCTGCGACGAGCTGCGCGCCGCCGGCCACGAGGCCATGGTGCGCGAACGCAGCGGTCTCGTGCTCGACCCCTACTTCTCGGGCACCAAGCTCGAATGGCTGCTGCGCGACGGCCCCGACGGCGCTGGTGTGCCGGCCGACGCCGATCTGCGCTTCGGCACGATCGACACCTGGCTGATCTGGCGGCTCACCGGTGGCGTCGACGGCGGCGTGCACTTGACCGATCCGTCGAATGCGAGCCGCACGATGCTCTACGACATCGGCGCGCGCCAGTGGTCGTCCGAGCTGTGCGATCTGCTCCATGTGCCGGTGCACTGCCTGCCGGTCGTGCGCCCCTCGAGCGGGCGATTCGGCGTGACGCGACCGGAGTGCGCGGCCGGGCTTCGCGTCCCGGTGAGCGGGGTTGCCGGCGACCAGCAAGCCGCGCTGTTCGGACAAGCGTGCTTCGAGCCCGGGATGACCAAGAACACCTACGGTACGGGCAGCTTCGTGCTCACGAACGTTGGTGCGACGAAACCCGCGCCCGTCGACGGGCTGCTCACCACCGTGGCGTGGGAGCTCGCCGACGGCACGTTCGCCTACGCGATGGAAGGCGCCATCTTCGTGACCGGTGCCGGCGTCCAATGGATGCGCGACGGCCTCAACGTCATCGACGAAGCGGCCGAGACCGGGCCGCTCGCCGAGAGCGTGCCCGACTCCGGTGGCGTGATCTGCGTCCCCGCGTTCACCGGACTCGGATCGCCATGGTGGGACCCCTACGCGCGCGGCACCATCGTGGGCATCACGCGCGGCACGACCCGTGCCCATCTCGCGCGGGCCGTCGTCGAGGCCATGGCGTTCCAGACCCGCGACGTGGTCGACGCGATCACCGCCGCGAGTGGCACGCCGCTCGCCGAGCTGCGCGTCGACGGCGGCGCGAGCGTGATGAACCTGCTGTGCTCGTTCCAGGCCGACCTGCTCGGCGTGACCGTGCGACGCGCGGCGATCCAAGAGACGACCGCGCTCGGCGCCGCGTACCTCGCGGGCCTCGCCGAAGGTGTGTGGCCGTCGCCGGCCGACGCAGCCGGAGCCTGGAAGGCCGATGCAGTCTTCGAACCGCGCCTCGACCGCGCCACCGCCGACGCGCGCCACGCCGATTGGCACCGCGCCGTCGCCCGGGCTCGCGACTGGGCCCCTCACGACTAGACGCGGGACGCGTCAGCTCGCGAGCACTGCCGGTTCGGTCGGGATGTCTTCGGCCTTCTTGGTGGCGTAGTGGTCGTCGTACTCGTAGCAGCCACAGAGCTGACTGATCTCGTACATGAGCTCGTCGGTAAGCGCACGCAACGTGAGATGGTCGTGCTCGCCACCGTCGTAGTGCTCGGTGTCGAGCGGCGCGCCGAACCGGATCGTGACGACGCTGCCGAAGCGCGGCAGCTTTCGGTCGATGGGCTTGGCGACATCGGTGCCGACGAGACCGACCGGCACGATCGGCGCCCCCGTGCGCAGCGCGAGCCGCGCTACACCGGTGTGGCCGCGATGCAGCTTGCCGTCGCGTGTGCGCGTGCCTTCGGGGTAGATGCCGAACACGCCGCCGGCCTGGAGCACCTCGGTGGCCGCGTCGAGCGCGCCGTCGCTCGCGGAACCGCCCTCGCGACGGATCGGGATCTGGCCGACGCCCCGGAAGAACCACGCCGACTTCGGGTCGTCGAAATTCTCGGCCTTGGCCACGAACGTGACCCGGCGCCGGATGCAGAGCGGGATGAAGATCGAATCGACGAACGACCGGTGGTTCGATGCGACGATCACCGGCCCGCGCGCGGGGATGTTCTCTCTGCCTTCGACCCGCACCCGGAACGCGATCCGCAGAACCGGTGTCAGGACGATCTTGATCGCCCAATACAGCACCGGTTCGAGAGGCTACGAGACGAGGCGCTGCCCGGGAAGCGCAACCGGCTCGAGCCGCCGGGCCAGGGCGTCGATCTCCTCGTGCACACGCGTGTGCTCGTTGATCTCGGCCCGGGCATTGCGCACTGCCTGGTCGGACCGCAACGTGCGCAGGATGGTTCTCAGGTCGGGCACGCGGACTCCTCGGTCGGGCGCCAGCTTCCCAGCCATCGTGCCCGAACAACGTTGCTGATCGGCAGGCAGCAGGTTTCGCCTTGAGGGCGAGTTGCTGACGTCACGGTGTCGCGGATGCCCCGTGGAAACCGGTCGTTGACAGCGCGGTAAAGGCGTCCCTAGCCTCCGCACGTGCGCGACCACCTGACCGCTCGGGGACACGAGCGGCGTGAGCAGCTCCTCAGTGTGGCGGCAACGCTGTTCGCCGAACGCGGCTACCACCCCACCTCGGTCGCCGACATCGTGACCGCCCTCGGCGTGGGCAAGGGCGTCTTCTACTGGTACTTCTCCTCCAAAGAGGAGCTCCTCGTCGAGCTCCTGCGCTCGTCGCACCACGAGCTGCGCAAACGCCAGCAGGCCGCGATCGGCGACGAGCCCGACCCACTGCGGCGCATCGAGCTCGGCATCCGGGCGTCGCTCGCCTGGTTCCGCGCCCACCGCGACTACTTCTCGATCATCCAGCTCGCGGCCACCGACGAGCGCTTCGCTCCCGTGCTGCGCGGCAACGAAGACGTCGCCCTCGCCGACACCGCCCGCCACGTGAAGGACGCAGTGGCCGACGGCGTGATCGCCGACCTCGATCCCCTGATGCTCGCCCGCGCCATCCACGGCGTGATCGGCCGCCTCACCCGCGATTACCTCATCGAGCGCGACGAACCGATCGAGCTGGTCGCCGACCTCGCGGTCGCGTTCTGCCTACGAGGGCTGAACCCGTAGCTATCCGAGCTTCGTGAGCACCTTGCGGATGCCGCGCACGGCCTGGCCGATCCGCTGTTCGTTCTCGACCAGCGCGAACCGCACGAACCCTTCGCCGCCGGGACCGAACCCGCCGCCGGGCGACACAGCCACGTGGGCCTCGCTCACGAGCATCGTGCAGAACTCGAGGCTCGTCATCTCCCGGTACGGCTCCGGCACGGGAGCCCACACGAACATCGTGCCCATCGGCTTGTCGATCGACCAGCCGATGCGGGCCAGCCCGTCGATCAGCGCGTCGCGGCGCCCCCGGTAGATCTCGTTGGCGTACTTGGGGTAGTCGGGCTCCTCGTTCATCACGACCGTGGCGGCGATCTGGATGGGCTGGAACCCGCCGTAGTCGAGGTAGCTCTTCAGCTTCGCGAGCGCGCCGACCACCTCGGCGTTGCCGACAAGGAAGCCTTGGCGCCAGCCGGCCATCGAGAAGCTCTTGGTGAGCGAGTAGATCTCGACCGCCACATCCTTGGCGCCCGGGACCTGCAGGATCGACGGCGGCTCGTGGCCGTCGAATCCGAGATCGGCGTAGGCGAAGTCGTGCACGACGACCATGTCGCGCTCGCGACAGAAGCGCACGACCTCTTCCATGAACGCAAGGTCGACGCACATCGTCGTGGGGTTGTGCGGGAAGCTCGTGACGAGCACCCTCGGGCGCGGCCAGGCCTGTTCCCACGCCGCGGCCAGGTTGGCGAAGAAGTCTTGGCCGGATCCCATGCGCACGTAGTGCACGGCCGCACCAGCGAGGATCGGCCCCCAGATGTGGATCGGGTAGCTCGGAGCCGGCACGAGCGCAGTGTCGCCCGGGCCGAGCAACGCGAACATGAGGTGCGAGAACCCTTCCTTCGCACCGATCGTGCCGCAGATCTCCGTCTCGGGATCGAGCTCCACGTTGAAGCGCCGGTCGTAGAGGTGACTGACCGCTTCGCGCAGCTTCGGGATGCCCTTGGTCATCGAGTAGCGATGGTTGCGGGGGTTCTGCACTGCCTCGATGAGCTTGTTGACGGCCGTGTCGGGGGACGGCAGATCGGGGTTGCCGAACCCGAGGTCGATCACGTCCTCGCCTGCTCGCCGCAGCTGCACCTTGATCGCGTCGATCGAGGCGAACGCGTAGGGCGGCAGCGCGTTGATGCGACGGAACTCCATCGGGCAATCGTACCGACACGTTTCGTGGCAGCATGGACGCATTGCCATCTTGGACAAGCCGCCATCTCGCTCAGGACGTCTCCCCGAGCTCGCCCGGCGCCTGCGGGCGCGGGGCGACGCCATCAACGGCGCGGTCTGGTTCGCGGCCGAGGAAGGTGGCTACCCGCCGCTGCCCCTCGTCGGGCCCACGGCGGCGATGACCGCACGGGCGGCGTGCCTCGGGGCGATCCCGCCCGAGGTGGCAGCGTCGCTGTTCGCGCCGATCGAGCCGTCGAACCTCATGGCCCGGCTGCGGGAGGCATGGCAGATCACGACGCCGGGCGAGCTGCTCGAATGCCGTGAGTCCGCCGTGATCATCTGGCTCGAACGGGTGCTCGGCGGCGTGCCCTACGATCTCGAACCCACACTCGGTCGGCTCGAGGCGGCGCTCGACGCCGCACCCACGGCGGCGCATCCCGTGTTCGCTGCGCTGCGAGCCCTCCCCCGGCCGCATCATCCCCTCGCCCGTCTGCAGCGCGCCGCCGAGATGATCCGTGAGCGGCGCGGCGATTCGCACCGCAACGCGTGGGCGGCGGCCGGCCTCTCGCCCGTGGAGATCTGCGTACTCACCGACGCGTGGCGCGGACTCGATCTCGGCGCGGTCACGTGCACCGCCATGGGTTGGCCGCGCGCCGCCGCCGACGAGGCCGCGCGCTCGCTGCGCGAGCGGGGCTGGCTCTCCTTCGACACGATCACCGACGCCGGCCGGGGCATGCGCGAGCTGATCGAATCGGCCACCGACACGGGCGAGGGCCCGGTGCTCGACGGCCTCGGCCGCCACGCCGATGCGGTGATCATCGCGCTCGACCCGTGGGCGCGGGCGATCGTCGCGGCGGGCGCCGGCCCCCGTTAGGCGCCCGGCGGTATACGTTTCGGTGTCGGGCACGGGCGCCCGTCGGTTCGGGAGGCGGGAATCGGATGCGGCACGCGGTGATGTTGGCGATCGTCGCCGCGACGGTCGCCGCACTCGATCAGGTGACGAAGGCGATGGCCCACACACCGAGGCACAACCCGCAGTACGCGTTCGGAGTGGCGGGAGGCCAGACCGCGGCGTTGTGCTGCATTGCGATCGCGGTGCTGGCCGTGTTCGGCTTGCTCGGGTGGAGGTTCGCCGATCGAATCGGCGCCCCGAGCTGGGTGCTGGTTGCCATGGTCACTGCGAGCGGGTCGAACACCGTCGATCGGGTCATGTTCGGGTCGGTGCGCGACTTCATCGTGACGCCGTGGGTCATCGTGAACATCGCCGACGTCGTGATCGCCGCGGGCATCGTGACGATCCTCGGTTGCACCACCGTGCACCTGCGTCCGAGGACTGCGAAGACCCTCGCCGACCTGTCTGGTTGACGCTCGGTACCACTCACGCGGCCGCGCTGGGCGCGACCGGAGCGATCGCCGTGTCGATCTCGTGGGGAACGAAGGCTGTCGCAAGTGCAGTGTCGAGGCTGATGAGTCCCCGACCCAGCAGGTCGTTGAGCGACATCTCGATGGTCTGGTTGCCGGCGGCGATCCCCATCTGCATCGCATTGCGGATCTGGCGCGTCTTGCCCTCACGGATGAGGTTGCTCACAGCCGACGTGGCGAGCAGCACCTCGAACGCGGCAACGAGGCCGCCGCCGGTTCGCGGCAGGAGCCGCTGTGCGACCACGCCCGAGAGCACGCTCGCCAGCTGGAGGCGGATCTGGCTCTGACGCTCGCCCGGGAACACATCGACGATGCGGTCGAGGGCCTGGGCGGCGTCGTTGGTGTGCAACGACGAGATCACGAGGTGCCCCGTCTCGGCGAGCGTCAGCGTGATCGCGATGCTCTCCAGATCGCGCATCTCCCCCACGAGGATGACGTCAGGATCTTCGCGCAGTGCGGAACGGAGCGCCCGGGCGAAGCTCGGCGCGTCGATGCCAACTTCGCGCTGGTGCACGAGTGCCTTGATGTCTGCGTGGAGGTATTCGATCGGGTCTTCGATGGTGATGATGTGGCACCGACGCTCGGCGTTGATCGCCCGGACCATGGCGGCCATGCTCGTCGACTTGCCCGAGCCGGTCGGTCCCGTGAACAGCACGAGGCCTTGTTTCAGCGCGGCCAGTCGCTGGACGGCCTCGGGGAGTCCGAGCTCGTCGCCGGAGGGAATGACGTTGTGCATGAGGCGCAACGCGATCGCCGGCGTGCCCCGTTGGAAGAACGCGTTGCCACGAAAGCGCGACGTCTCGTACGAGAACGCGAAATCGACATCGCGGTCGATCTCGAGCTGGGCCAGCTGCTCGCGCGAGAGCAACACACCCAGAACGTTGGTCATCGTCGCGTCGTCGATCACCGCCGCGTCGGGATCGACGCGCAAGACGCCGTCGACACGGATGAGCGGCGAAGATCCCGCGGTGAGCAGCAGGTCGGTACCTCGCCGCGCGACGACGTCGCGGAGGAGCTGCTCGACGATCGGGTCAGTGGTCATGGTGTCACCTGTCTGCGATCTCAGAACTTGCGATTGGTGAAGGAGTACGACCCAGAGATGGCGTTGGCGAACGTGTCGGTCAACGCGGGGTTGGGTGTGTACACGATCGTCTGTGCCGGGATGCCCGTGGCGGTCGCTCCACTCGGGCTCCCGAGCGTGACCACCAACGTGAACGCCGATGCGTCGTAGCCGACGACGCTCATGTTGGTCTTCGTTCCCTTGAACGTTCGGGTCGCGGTCACCCAGCTGGGCGAGCCGAGGTCGATCGTGCCGAACCGGAGCGTGCACGTGGTCGACGTGACGGTGAGCGTGTCGTTGCCCGTCGACCCTGCGTTGTTGTTCACAGTCACGGTGACTTGGTTGTCGCCATTGATGTGCTGGTCGGTCGTGTCGCCCGACCACACGGAGCACATCGTCGCGACGGCGATCGCCTTGTTGTAGGTGATCGTCACAGTGTCGTCGAGACCGACTTGGCCGTTTCCTGGGGCGAGCATCACGTTCGTGACGGTGAAGGGAACCACGTTCACCGCGAGGGAGAGCGCTTGGGAATCGGTCGCGCCGGCGGTATCGGTGACGGTCACCGTGACCGATGCCGTGGCCTTGGTCGCCGTCGTTCCCGAGATGACGCCCGTCGACGCGTTGATGGCCAAGCCGGCCGGGAGGCCAGTGGCCGACCAGGTCGGCGAGCCGGTGCCTCCGGTGGCGGCGACGGTCGCGCTGTACGCCACACCCTGCGACGCGCTGGGCAGGCTCGCCGTCGTCACGTTCGGCACGGCGTTGATGGTGTACGTGTAGCTCGTGGTGGTGACGTTGCCCCGCGAATCCGTGAGGGTCACGGTCGTCGATGCGCTACCCGCCGCGGTCGGAGTCCCCGACAGGGTGCCGTCGCTCGAGAGCGACAGGCCCGCGGGCAGGCCGGCGGCCGACCAGGTGTAGGCGGGGTAGCCGCCGCTTCCACTGAAGGTACGAGACGGATACGGGCGGCCGACCGTCCAGTCGGGCAGCGTCGTCGGCGCCAGGATCACCGGAGGCGCGACTCCGAAGGTGGCCGTTCCACCGCCACTGATGTGGACGATCTTGGCCACGACCATTCCCACCGAGACGCCGGAACCATTGCCCATCGAGACCGTGGCGTTGGGCGCGTAGATCGCGCCGCCGTACGTGCTCACCACAGCAGCACCGTCGATCGTCACGCCCGTGCTCGGATTCGAAGCGGGAAGCCATACGAGCAAGTTCGCGTACGCGCCGGTTGTCGGCGCGCTGAGCGCGACGCTGCCGCCGTTGCCGATGCTGAGCCCGCCGCCCTTCAGATAGAGCATGACACCGGAGCCACTGACCTTGCCGATCGAGTTCACCAACATGCCGTTGCACAAGACGTACACGCCGGCGTCGAAGATGAACGGCGTCGAGATCGTGAGGAGCTGCGGGTAGGTGCCGGGCCTGTAGTGCCCCGAGACCGGGGCGGGGTTGCTCCCCGAGCACGACCCTGTCGGGGTCGGCAGTCCGGCGAACGGATCGGCGAACGGCGTCGAGAGCGCCGACAGGGGCGCCGACTCGAAGCACGCGTAGCCGGTGCAGGATCCACCCGCGAGCACCGAGGTGCTGGTGGCGGTGTACGTGCCCCCGCCCGTCATCGTCAGTGCGGTGCATTCGGAGCCGTCGGACATGTTGATCGCCGCGACGCCGTTGACGACGACGTCGGGACCACCACCGATGTCAAGTCCTGAGCCAATCCCGGTGCAGGTCCCGCCTGAACCGAGCGCGAGCAGCGGGACGCTCGTGGAGTTGCCGAGGTTGGGCGGAACCTGTGCCTCGGGGCGAACGCTCGCGGTGAGCGTCGTCGTGTACGGCGACGGGGCGGTGCTCGGGTTGTTCGTCGCGGTCAGCGTGAGCGTCACGCGATCGGGGAGGCCGGGACAGCTCTCGACCGGGATGCAGCCCGCGCTCGGCGCCGGCGAACCGACGCTGCCGGCCAGCGTCACCGAGCTGGCTGCCCCTCCATCGACGCAGCTCAGGCGGACAAGCCGGTGCGCGGTGGAATCGAAGAAGTAGGTGACGACGCGAGAGCGCGATGACAGCGCGGTCACCCGGTCGAGCCATTCGAAGCGGATCACGAGCGCGCCGGTTCCCGTGCAGCCGGCATCGTCGGTCAGCGAAACTCCGAGACTCGTGTCCGCACTGCCCGTAGCCGGGTTGGAACCGCCCGCGGCCTGGGCGTCCCGCACCAGGAACGAGGCAACCTGTTGGGCGTCGTCGGTCTCGTTGATCCGCTGGGAGTCGACGCTGCTCGCGTTCAACGCGGTGACAAAGGAGGCCGCGAGCGCCGATGTGATCATGCCCATGAGCATCACCACGATGATGAGCTCCACGAGCGTGAACCCGGACGAACCCTTGCCCGCCGAGAGGCGGTGACGAGCCGAGCGCCTCAGGAAGCTCATTGGTTGACGCTCCACGACTGGACGTAGGTATGGACGATGGTCGCCGACGTCGACGACGCGGTCTCGAAGTTCACTTGCGCGCGGATCACCGTCGCCACGTCGGTGCAGGCGACGCCGACGTCGACGCACGCGCTGAACGAGACATCGCGTTCCAACAACCCCGTTCTCGTGAGCACCGGAACATTGCTGCAGTCGACGCGGATGGCGACGCCGTCGAGGCTCTGCTGATAACGATTGCTCGGGCCGCACGT
The DNA here is from genome assembly GCA_017882905.1 of Acidimicrobiia bacterium. GTDB lineage: Bacteria > Actinomycetota > Acidimicrobiia > IMCC26256 > PALSA-610 > Chersky-683. The sequence goes on from JADGOO010000017.1 coordinate 12,665, forward strand.
CGCGAGCGCAGCACCGGGAGCCGCGAGCTGCCGCACTTTGGTCACCGCCAGCTCGATCGCGCCATCGGCCGCGTATTCACGGTTGCGCACACCGTCGAGCACGGCGCGGTCCTGGAGACCGGAGGTGACCCCGGCCATGAGCCCGGCGCTCATCAGCCCGATCACGATCATCACGACGATGACGAGGATCAATGCCGCGCCCGCCTCGTCACGACTCGCGCGGCGCCACCGATGCATGAGCACAATGCGCTTCACGGCTGCCGCACCCCGATGTCGATGGCTTTCGTCGTCCCGTTCGGGACGGTGACCGTCAGGTGCACGACCTGCACATCCGACAGTCCCGGACAGCTCTTGTTGCTGATCGCGCTGATTGCGAATCCGGTTGGCAGCGCGCCGGGATAGGCGACCGAGTACGTCGCACCCGGCGTGCACTGAGCGCGGACACTCGACTTCGTGGCCTCGGCATACGAGCGCAGGATCGTGTCGGCCGTGGCAAAGTCACGATGCGCCTTCGAGCTCGTCGTCGCAGTGACGAGCGCCGCCATCAATGCTGCGACGACTGCACCCAGGATGACGATCGCGATGACGATCTCAACCAGGCTCGTGCCCGCTTCGCTGTACTTGCGCATCGCGCCGTCCTACAGAAGGTGGTGGTGCTCCGGGGGCCCCGATCGGGACCCCCGGATCGATCAACTCAGGTACAGGTCTGACCGCTCGGAACACCCGTCGCCGAGAGGGCGCCGCTGCTGCCGAGCGTGATCGTCCAGCCGTTGCCGGTCAGGGTCGTGGGCGCGGCCACCGGGTTCGTGACTCCACCCGCGAGCTGCAGCTCGGGCGTCGTGCCCGATGTCAGCTGGGCGAACGTCGTCGGGTATGCAGACGTGTTCGCGTAGTGCACGGCAACCGCCGCGCGCGATGCGTCGATGGTGGCTTGACACGACGCGGCCTTGCCGTTGTTCGTCAAGCCTCCGATGCCGACGATGGCGACGGCGGTGAGGACGCCGACGACCACGATTGCGATCAGCAGCTCGATGAGCGTGAAGCCGCCTTCGTGACGCCGGGTTCGCATGATTCGCTCTTGCATGACTAGCTGTGCCTCCTTGGCATCCCCGTAGTTGGGTGCCTGGTTGATGCCATCGCCCCTCAGAGGCGAAGACTCCTGATGATCAGGTCTTTGGACGGCGCGGTGTCAGTGCTTGCCGACCTGGCTGTACACGCTGTACATGGCCGATATCTGAGCCAGCGCAACAAAGCCGACCGCAAGTCCCACGCCCACCACGACCGCCGGCTCGAAGCTGTCGGTGAGCTTCTTCAACCGATACTCGAGCTCGCGCGCGTAGAACTCGGCCGCGTTCTTGAGCTGTGCGTCGAGGGAGCCGGTGCTCTCGCCGACGCGGATCATCTGACGAGCCGCGGCGGGAAAGATGCCCGAGGCCGCGATCGGCCGCGCCAAGCCCTCGCCGCGCATCATCGCCTCGCGGACTTCCGCGAGCTTGTCCTGGAAGACTCGTTGGTTCGTGCTGTCGGCCGATACCCGAACGGCGTCCGGCAACGACACACCGGAATGCACGAGCGCGGCGAGAACCCTGCAGAACCGCTCGAGCGCGATCAACCGCAACACGTGACCAACACCTGGGATCTTGAGCAGCAGCGTGTCGCGGCGTCGCTTCCCGCGCTGGCCGCCGAGCACCGCGATGCCCAACACCGCCATGGTGACGACCACCGCAAGCACGACGGGCCACCATTGCGTGAAGAAGTCGGTGAAGCCGAGCAGCATGCGAGTCGGCAACGGCAGATGAGCGCCCAACGAGGTGTAGAACCCCTTGAACTTCGGCAACACCCACGCGGCCATCACGATCACCGCGATGACCGCGAGACTCATCACGATTGCCGGGTAGGTCAGCGCGCTCTTGACCTCACGCTTCGCCTTGATGTCGCGCTCCATGTCATCGGCGAGCTGGCGGAATGCCTCGTCGAGCATGCCTGTGAGCTCCGCCGCACGGATCACTGCGGTGTAGTAGCCCGCGAAGACGTTCGGATGTGCCGCGATGGCGTCTCCGAAGCTGCCACCGGCGCGCAAGCGCCGCTGGATGTCGGCGAGCACCATGACCATGCGCTTCGAGCCGCACTCCTCGGCCACGATCCCGAGCGCGTCGATGATCGGCACGCCGGCGGTGATGAACGACGAGGCCTGGCGCGAGAAGTTCATCACCTCTTCGGGCTTCACGACCTTGCCGAACGAAGGACCCTTCTTGTACCAAGGCAGCTCGCCGTCTGGCCGCGCTGCCGTCAGGGGTACGGACGTCTGGAGCGGCGCGGCGATCTGGGTCATTCGATGTCCTCCGTGACGAACACGTGCCGCACAACCTCGTCGAGCGTCGTGATGTCGGCGGTGACGAGCCGCATCGCTTCCATCTGGAGCGTGCTGAGGCCTTGGCGCACCGCGAGTGCCCGCGTCTCACGTGGGCTGTGGCCTTCGACGATCGCCTGGCGCACCTCGTCGGTGAGCAGCAGCACTTCGTACACACCGACCCGGTCGAGGTAGCCGGTGCCGGCGCAGAAGCTGCAGCCCACGCCGGCGATCCAGCTCTCCTTGTCGCTGCCTGCGAGCTTGCGATACAGCGCGGCTTCTTGGAGCGTCGGCTCGTAGGGCGCGGCGCACGATCGGCAGATCCGGCGCACCAGTCGTTGCGCGACCACACCGACGAGCGCCGACGTGACAAGGAAGGCCTCTACGCCCATGTCGAGGAGCCGGTACATCGCGGAGACCGCGTCGATGGCGTGCACCGACGACAGCACGAGGTGACCGGTCAGCGCAGATTGCACGGCGATGCGCGCGGTGTCCACGTCGCGCACCTCGCCCACGAGGATGATGTCGGGATCCTGGCGCAGGATCGACTTGAGGCCGGTCGCGAACGTGAGCCCCGCCTGCTCGCTGATCTGGATCTGATTGATCTTCGGGAACACGTACTCGACGGGATCCTCGATCGTCATCACGTTGAGGTCGTCGCGGTTGATCTCCGAGAGCGTGGCGTACAGCGTGGTCGTCTTGCCGCTGCCGGTCGGTCCGCTCACGATCACCATGCCGAACGGCGACCGCACGATGCGGGAGTAGACGGCGTGCAGATCGTCGGGCATACCGAGGTCGGCGAGGTGGTAGAGAGCGCGGCCACGGTCGAGGAGGCGCAGCACCGTCTTCTCGCCCCAGATCGTCGACGTGGTCGACACGCGCACATCGAGACTGCGACCGTCGATGGTCATCTCGAACTGGCCATCTTGCGGTCGGCGGCGCTCGACGATGTTCATCTCCGCCATGATCTTGATGCGGCTCACGAGCGCCGGCCCCATGTCGGCGGGCAGCATCACAACCTGCTTGAGCGCGCCGTCGATCCGGTAGCGGATGCGCACACCTTCATCCGTGGGTTCGATGTGGATATCGCTCGCTCGATCGCGCAACGCCTGCGTGACGATCTTGTTGACCACTTGAACGATCGGTGCGTCGTCTTCACCGAATTCGGAGTCGCTCGCACCGACCTGGTCGAGGAGCAGGTCGCTGGCGCGGAACGCGTCGACCTCACTCTGGACGGCTGAGAGCGCTTGGTAGCTCTGGTTGATGCGGGCGCGCAGGTGACTCAGGTCGCCGAGCGCCACCCGCACCTCCGTTACCGGCAGGCGCCCCAGCAACGCCTGCACGTCGGGGTTACGCGGGTCCGCCACGACCACGGTCGCCACGCCATCTGCGTTCGTGAGGGGCAGCACATCGAACAGGTGCGCGTCGGTCTCACTCACGAGCGACAGCGCCGAAGGTTCCGGCGTGGTCGTGCGCAGATCCACGAACGGCACGTGCAGCTGTTGGGCGACCAGCTCGGCGAGGGTGACCTCGTCGATGAGCTTCGCGGCGAGCAGCACCGCACCGATGCGGCGGCCATCGGCATCGCCGAGCGCGGCTTCGACCTCGGCCCGGGCGGCCAGCTGGCGTTCGACGACGAGATCGCCAAGGCGTTCCGGCGGCTGCAGGTTCGCGAAATCGGGCACGAGAACCTTCGCGTGCCGCTCCGGCTCGACAACGACCGCACCGCGACGGCGTTTCATCGCTGCGGTTCCGCGCGCGGGCTTCGGTTGCTCGCGGTGTGCATCCCGGCGTCGTCCTCTCCAGCTCGTTCACGCGCGAACTCGTCGCGCACAAGTTGGATCGGCACCGCCGAAGCTCGTGACGATGGCGCGAAGGACCCGACTTCGCTCGGGCGAAAGGCCCGACGCGCCTAGCGCGATGGAACTACGTGCGCTCGCAGCGCAAGTGCTTCGAGGGATCGTTCGACGTGAGACATGCACCGGTCTCGAGATCGAAGCTCCAGTGATGGAGCGCACACGTGAGCGTTGTTCCGTCGATCGAGCCGTACTCGCTCAGATCGGCTTGGCGGTGCGGACACCATCGCTCGAAACGCCAGCCATCGCGTTCGATCAGCTCGTCGCGCGTGTGCGTCTCGCCGAGCCGCAGCTCGACGTAATCGATCTTCGGCGCGTCGAGGGCCTTGAAGAAGGTCATCACGAACTCGTTGAACGGGCCGTCACGGTGCGCCGTGAATCGCGCCGAAAGGAAGAGGGAGTTCACCCAGTCGGTCTCGTGACGCGCCACGAGCGTCTCGACCAGCTCACGGGCGACCTCGAGGCGGTAGACGGCAGCCTCACCGCTCCACGCGCGCACGTCGCTCTCGACGAAGTCGAACACGACACCCTGCTGTTCGCCGAAGTCGAGCACCACGTTGCCGGCGATCCCGGCCGATGTGATCGGAGCCCGCACGAGCAGTGGCGCGATCCAAGCTGAGAGCTGCGCGACGAGCGCGTCGTGGCTGAGCGGGTGCATGCGCCATGCGCTGTGCTCCGACTCGAGCCACTGCGCCCAGTCGGACCGGTAGCGTTCGAGATAGGCGCGTTTGTCGGCAAACGGCTCGCGCGCCGCGGTCTCGCTCGGGTGCCTGATCGAGCAGCGCTCGGCGTCGAGCTCGATCTGTGAGCCCGGCACGACGAGATGCCCGTTCGCCACGCCGTGGGCAGCCAGCTCTTCGAGGAAGACCGTCTGGTCGGGAAAGATGTTGTCTCGGGCGCGGTCGAAGTCGTTGAGCTCCCAGAGGTCGTCGTCGAGGAACGCGGGCGGTCCGGCACACGGGAAGACATGCCGCGCGCCAATCCAGTCGACGTACTGGCGGGCGCGCGCCATCTGGTTCACGCGCTTGTCGGCTGCGAGCGCCGACTTCTCCTCAGGCGGGAACGCGTAGGCAACCGGATACCAGATCGCGCCCGAGAACTGTACGAACTGTGCATGGAACGGCCCGAGCGCGGCGAGCTCGGCGCGCGAGCCCGGCCGGGCGTCATTCTGGTTGAGGATGCGGGTGGTGCCGTCACCGATCGCGATCGCCGAGTCGCCGAGTGGGCCGTCGGCGGGCGCGGTGTACGCGCAGATGGCGATCTCGAGCCCGTCGAGATCGATGCGCCCGGCGTGCGGAACGGGCACGAAGCGACTGAAGCCGACCGCGCGCAACGCCCGCTCGAGGTGGTCGACACGAAAGGCCGGCAGCAGCACCGTGGCGCGCTTGTCGACATGTTGGGTCAGCCACTCCGGGTCGAAGTGGTCGCGGTGCAGGTGCGAGATGTAGAGGTAGTCGGGTCGACAGAACGGTGCCGGGTCGAGGGTGTCGTTGCGGGGGAACACGAACCACGAGCCGAAGTACGCGGGGTTGAACCACGGGTCGCACAGCACGCTGCCGTGCTCGGTCTCCACGAACATGCCGACATGACCGAGGAACGTGATGCGCATCACGGGCCATCGTAGGGACCTCAGCCGAAGGCCGACCGCACCGCGTCGGGGTCGTAGTACTCGGTCCAACGTCGGATTCGGCCCGCGTCGTCGAGCGTGAAGATCGTGACATACCGGTTCTGGTACGGCCGGCCGCTGCGTGCTGCGATGCCGTCACTGTGGTGCTCGGCAAGCACGACGTGCGCGTCGACCGTGGCGAGGACGCGATCAGTCGTCATCATGAACGACGAGAACGATCGCGCCGCGAGCTGCTGGAATCGCACGACCGCCTCCTTGCCGTGGTGTTCGCGGGCGAATCCGGGCGGTGCGAACGGCAGCTCCATCACCACGTCGTCGGCCAGGTGCGCCGCGAGCGAGTCGACGTGCATCGATGCCGCGAGCCGCAACACCTCGCGCACCACGACGACGGCGTCCATCGGCGACGCGCCGCGCGCTACGAGCTCGGCTTGTGGTTGGCGACCACCCACATGCTGAAGAACTGCGATCCGCCGCCGTACGCGTGGCCGAGGGTGCGACCGGTCTTGAGCTCCACTTGGTAGTCGCCGGCACGCTCGCGCACCTGCTGCGCGGCTTCGCCGAACCGCACCATGCCGGAGGCACCGATCGGGTTCGACGACAGCACGCCGCCCGACGGGTTCCACGGGATGTCGCCGTCGGGTGCAGTCGCGCCCGCCTGGGTGAGCTTCCAACCGTCGCCTTCGGGGCAGAACCCGAGGTTCTCGAGCCACATCGGCTCGTACCACGAGAACGGCACGTACACCTCGGCGCAGTCGAAGTCTTCGCGCGGGTTGGTGATGCCGGCCTGCGTGTAGAGATCCTTGGCGCAGGCGCGGCCCGCGAGCGGGTTCACCTGATCGCGGCGGGCGAACATCGTCGGCTCCGACCGCATCGCCATCCCGTGCACCCACGCCACCGGCCCGGCGGACGCGTCGGCCACGTCTTCGGCGCCGATCACCAGCGCCATCGCGCCGTCGGACGACGGGCACGTGTCGAGGTAGCGGATCGGGTCCCAGAGCATCGGGCTCGCTTCGACCATCTCGAGACTGATGTCGGGGATGTGCAGGTGCGCCTTCGGGTTGCGCAACGCCGCCTTGCGATCCTTGACGGCCACGACATGGCCCGTGTTGCGCGGGGCGCCCGACCGGTAGATGTAGCCGCGGATGAGCGGCGCGAAGTAGCCGCCGGCACCGGCCGCGAGCTGCGCGCTGAACGGCATCGGCACCGACAGACCCCACGTGGCGTTGCTCTCCGACTGCTTCTCGAATCCGACCGTCAACACCCGCTTGTGGATCCCGGAGGTGACCAGCTTCGTCGCCACGATCGCGGTGGAACCACCGACCGAGCCCGCCGTGTGCACCCGCATCATCGGCTTGCCCACCGCGCCGAGCGCGTCGGCGAGGTAGAGCTCGGGCATGGCAACGCCTTCGAACATGTCGGGTGCTTTGCCGATCACGACGGCATCGATGTCGGCCCATGTCATGCCGGCATCCGCGAGCGCCTCCATGGCGGCTTCGCGCAGCAGTCCCGCCATCGAGACGTCCTTGCGCGACGAACGATGCTTGGTCTGGCCGACGCCGACCACAGCAGCGAGGTTGGCACCCATCACACACCCTCCAGCACGCACACGAGGTTCTGTTGCAAGCACGGACCGCTCGTCGCATGGGCGACGCCGCGGTTCGCGGCACCGGCAGTGATGCGCGTGGCGATCTCGCCGATGCGCGCCAGGCCGGCGGCCATGATGACGTTGCTCGCGAGCGGACCGCCCGACGGGTTGATCGTTGTGCTCGAGTCAAGACCGAGCGCCTCGGCGAGCAGCAGCTCCTCATGGCTGAACTGCGCGTGGAGCTCAGCGATGTCGACCGGTGCGCCGCTCACACCCGCATGGCGCGCGGCGAGCGAGGTCGAGACCGACGTGCTGATGTCGCGCACGCCGAGGCTGTGCGCCTCGATGCGATGGTCGAGACCGCGGATCCACGCCGGGCGCTTGCTCACCGAGCGTGCCACGTCGTCGGCGGCGATCACCACGGCGACGGCACCGTCGCTCACCGGATACAGGTCGGATTCACGCAGTGGATCACTCACCATCGCGGTGGCGAGCATGGCGTCGGCGGTGGCATTGGCGTCGGCTCGCACCGCGTACGGGTTCGTGACGGCATTGCGCTGTGCACGCGCCGCCACTTCCGCGAGGTCGCGTTCGGTGCGGCCGGTGCGCTCCATGAACGCACGTGCCTGCAGCGCGGCCATGTCGGAGGTGGAGGGCCACAGCGGAATTGTGTAGTACGGGTCGGCCTGCATCGTGAGGAGATCGAAGGGGTCGCCGATGCTGCCCTTCGAGAACCCGTAGATGAGCGCAGAGTCGATCTCGCCGGTCTGGATGTAGCACCACGCTTCGTAGAGCGCCCACGCGGCATCCATCTCGACGTGACTCTCACGGATCGGCGGCACCGCGCCCACCGCGTCGACACCCGCGACGAACGCGAACGGGCCGCCGAAGAGGTAGTCGATGCTTCCCGAGCACACGAAGCCGATGTCGGCCTTCGGGATGCCCGACTCGGCGATCGCGTTGTGGATCACCGGAACGATGATCTCGACCTCGTTGAACTCGGTCTCCTTCGCCACCGAAGAAGCCGCATACGAAACAACCGCTACATCACGCATCTAGATGTAATCCTTGTACGACTCGTACGGGGCGTCGGGTTCGCCGGTCGGCTCCCAGTGCAGGATCGATGTGTGGTCGGGTTTGAGCACGTCGGCCCACTTGGCCTTGACCCGCATGCCCATGCGCACCTCGTCGACCTCGCAACCGCGGATCAGGCCGAAGAAGGTGTTGTTCGCACCGTCGAGCAGGATGTGCGCGCTGACGAACGGCACCGGCGGCGCGAGCGCCGAGAGGCCCGGGATGTTCACGATGCAGAACGTGGTGATCGCGCCGCGGTCGGCGACCTCGACCTCGATGCTCGTGGGATCACCGGTCTTCGGGTCGGTGCCGCGGCTCGCCGCGTACACCTCGTCGCTGTTCGGTGAACGACCGCCGAGGATCTTGCCCTGGGCGAGACCTTCGAGGTACCGGGTGAGCGCGGCACCCGCCGTCACCGTGTAATCGAGGCGGATCGGCTGCACCACGCCCGTGACGGGGGCTTCGCCCTCGACGAGCGGACGGGCCGGGGCCTCGGGGATCGCGGCGCCCTCGGGCAGCGGCACCCATGCCGCGATGTCGCGCAGCGTGCCGTTGCGGTTCACGTTCCAGTGCGGCACCACACGCATGCCGGTCTGCATCGCTTCGGGACCACTGGCCGCGACCGCGCCGAGCATCGCGGTGTCGGCGCCGTCGGGGCGGATGAGCGCGAACGCGAACGGGTGGTCGAGTGGCTGCTTGCCGGGCCGCACCTTGTGCACCCACGTCCATGTGGTCACGGTGCCCGCCGGGCCGACCTCCACGAAGTCGGCGTCGGCGCCGCCGACGCTCTCGCTCGTGACCGGGTCGTACTCCGTGGGTGGCACCACGACCTTGCCGGTGGGCGTGCGCACAGCCACAAGGCGCCCGTCACGCAGGCCGGTGAGGAACCTACCGATGACCGGACCGACCGATCGCGTATAGCCGCCCGGGTACTCGAGCACATGCTTCGATTGGAACGCTTCGCTCACTCTTGTTGCTCCGTTTCAATCGCGGAGCCTCGCCGGGGGCGAGACTCCACTCGTTCAACTCCGCTTGATTGCTCGCTTCGCTCGCTCGTGTTGATTCAGATCGCGCGGGTGCGGCCTTCCCAATACGGGTCGCGCAGCTTGCGCTTCAACAGCTTGCCGGTGGGTTCGCGCGGCAGCTCTTCCATGAACTCGATCGTGCGCGGCCACTTGAACTTCGCGAGGCGACCTTCGACGTGCTGGGTGATCGACGCCCGCAACGCATCGTCGGCAGCAACACCGGGTGCGGGTTCGACGATCGCAAGGATCCGTTCGCCCATGTCGTCGTCGGGGATGCCGAACACGGCCACGTCACCGACCTGCGCGTGTTCGAGGATCGCGGCTTCGATCTCCGCGGGATAGATGTTCACTCCCCCGGCGATGATCATGTCGCTCTTGCGGTCGCACAGGAACAGGTAGCCGTCGTCGTTGAAGTAACCGACGTCACCGACCGTCCAAAAGCCGTCTTGGTCGTGGCTCTTCGACGTCTTGTCCTTGTCGCCCTTGTACTCGAAGCTGCCGGCGCCCATGCGCATCCACACGGTGCCGGGCTCTCCGGACGGGAGCACGTTGCCGTCGTCGTCGGTGACCTTCACCTCGCTCGTCGGCCACGGTCGGCCGACCGTGCCCGGGTACTTCACCCATTCGTCGGGCGGCGCCAGGGTTCCGCCGCCTTCGGTGGCCGCGTAGTACTCCCAGATCACCGGGCCCCACCAGTCGAGCATCTTGCGCTTCGTCTCCACCGGGCACGGTGCCGCGGCGTGGATCGCCCACCGCATCGACGACAGGTCGTACTTGGCGCGCACGTCGTCGGGGAGCTGGAGCATCCGGTGGAACTGGGTGGGCACCATGTGCGTGTGAGTGCAGTGGTAGCGCTCGATGAGCGCGAGCGCGTGCTCCGGATCCCACTTGTCCATGAACACGACGCCATGCTTGGCGTGCAGCGCGTTGCCGGCGAACGTGGTCACTGCCGTGTGGTAGTTGGGCGACGTGCACAGGTGCACGTTGCCGTCGTTGGGACCGATGCCGAACAGGCCGAGCAAGAACGTGAACAGCTCGGCGCTCGTGTCGGGATCGATGGCCGCCAGCGGTCGCTTCACGCCTTTCGGAAAGCCCGTGGTGCCACTCGTGTAGTGCATCGCTGCGCCGGTCGCGCGGTCGGCGGGTGCGGTGGTCGGATGCGGTGCGACGAGCTCGTCGTAGTCGCGAAACCCCGGCACCCCACCGATCGCGATCCGCATGTCGGTCGCGATCTGCGCCTCGTCGGCCGCGGCGGCAACGGCCTTGGCGAAGCGCTCGTGAGAGATGAACACCTTGGCGTCGCTGTCGCGCAGGATGTACGCGATCTCGGGCGGCGCGAGCCGGTAGTTGATCGGCACGTAGTACCAGCCGGCTTGCTGCGCGGCCAGCAGCACGGTCATCGGGTCGACGCCGTTCGGGAGCACGGCCGCCACCGTGTCGCCGTGCGCCAGGCCGAGGGAGCGCAGTGCGTGCACGAGCTGGTTGCAGCGGGCGTGCAGGTCGCCGGCGCGGTACTCGGTGCCGTCGGGGTGCACGAGCGCCAGGTAGTCGGGGTCCTCGGTCGCGTGGTTCCAGAAGCCACCCATACGGGCGCGGACTGTAGAACACGTTCTACCTCTGCCGCCAAAGTCCTGAGCGCTTCGTGAACCTCTGCGCCAGGTAAACGCAACATTCGCGCCAAGTCATCAAGGTCTGGTTGCGACTTCCCGATATGAGGGGCTGCGAGCGGTCACGCCGCTGCTTCATCCACCCAACAAGGGGTCATGCAACACATGATTGCTTCCAAGATTGCGGCCCGCCGCCGGGACGGCGAGGAAGGCTTCACGCTCATCGAGCTGATGGTCGTCGTGCTCATCATTGCCATTCTGATCGCGATTGCCATCCCGACCTTCCTCGGCGCCCGTTCACGAGCCCAGGACCGCGCCAGCCAGTCGAGCCTGCGCAACGGCCTCACCTCCGCGAAGACGATCTTCACAGACCAAGAGGACTACACGCAGGCGACCGTGGCCGCCCTCGCCGCGAACGAGCCGAGCCTCACGTTCGCCGCCGGCGCGACTGCATCGACAGGCCCGAACAACCTCAGCGTCGCGACCACCACGAACACGGTGACGCTCGCCGGGTTGTCGAAGTCGGGCACGTGCTTTTGGATCCAGGACAACGTCACCGGCCCCGGCACCCGTTACGGCAAGGGCACGGGCACGTGCAGCGCCGCAACGGCCCCGCCGAGCGGCTGGCTGTCGACCTGGTAGATCGCCGTCGTCTGACGGTCTCCGTGAGAGGCGGGCTCGGTGCCAGGGCGCCGGGCCCGCTTCGCGCGTGCGAGGGTGTGCGCCATGACTGGTCCGCTCCACGCCGGAGCACCCCTCGAGCCGCAACGACATCCAGTTGGTCGAAGCTCGTCGGTGATCATCGACGCGGCCCGAGCCGACCGGGCGCTCGCACTCGATTGTTGGTATCCCGCCGTCGATGACGATGAGCAGCCGCTCTCGGTGTACGAGCTGTTGCCCGGCATCGGCTTCACCGCATGGGCCCGGGCCGACGCGGCACCGGCACCCGGCGCGCATCCGCTGGTCCTCTTCTCGCACGGGCGACTCGGCACGCGTTCGTCGTACGCGATGCTGTGCGAAGGCCTCGCCGCACGCGGCTTCGTGGTGATCGCGCCCGACCATCCCGGCGACACGCTCACCGATTGGCTCACCGGTGCCGCCGTCGACGATGCGACCAACGAAGTGCAGCGCGTGGCCGACCTGCGATTCGTGCTCGAGACCGCGCTGGGCGCGGGCTCGGCACTCGCGGGCGGCGCCGGCATCGACGGCGCTCGCATCGCCGCCGTGGGCCATTCCTATGGCGGCTACAGCGCGCTCGCGCTTGCCGGTGTGGAGCCGGGCGAGCCACGACTCGCCGCCGTGGCCGGCATGCAGGCGTTCACCCGCACGTTGCCCGCGGCCGCGCTGCGCAGGATCACCGCACCCACGCTCCTGATCGTCGGCTCGCACGACGCGAGCTGCCCGCCGGAGACCGACGCCGACCGGGCCTACGCGCTGCTCACCGCCAGCGCGCCGTTGCGCGTCGACATCGCACACGCAGGCCATCAAGGCTGCAGCGATGTTGGCCTCTACCTCGAGCTCGAGCCGCTGGTGGACGGCGTACCCGACCTCGTCGCCGAGTTCCTGCATGGTCTCGCCGATCAGGTGACCGGCAGCGCCGGCGACCCGTGGCGCCCCACGGTCGAGCTCCACCTGCGCACCGTCGCGGCATGGCTCGACAGCGTGCTCGACCGCAACATCGCGCAGGCCAGCAACGAGCTCGACGAGCTGCGACGCGCACCGGGCGTCACGATGCATTCGACCACCTCGGTCTGAGCGCATCACGCGGCGCCCGCGCACGCGCTCGGGCCGTCGTCGATGAGGCGACCGTCGGCATTGCAGACGCGAAAGCTCGAGCCGTCGAAGGTGGCGCGCCACCCGGGACGATGCACCACATGGTGGTGGCGAGAGCACAGCAAGACGAGGTTGTCGATGCTGGTCGGACCACCGGCTTCCCATGCCCACACGTGGTGGGCTTCGCAGCGGTTCGGTGGTCGGTCGCACCCGGGATATCGACAACCTCCGTCGCGCTTGGCCAACGCGCGCCGTATCCATTTCGGCGCCGTGCGCTGCTCGCGGCCCACGTCGAGAGGTTGGCTGTCGGGGCCGGTGACGATGCGGCTGACGTTGCAGTCGCAGAGCATCTGGTGCAGCTGCGCCGTCGACAACGTGGGGCCGAGCACCGTCGGCGTGGGCAGGCCACCGGTGATCGTGGCCCAGTCGATCACGACGCTCACGTGCGGAACCTCGCCACGCTCGAACGGAAGATCTGCGTGATCGAGGTAGAAGCGCGCCACGTCGACGAGCGCGTCGGCGCGCCGCTTCGCGGGAGTGCGCTCGTCACCCTCGACCGGCTTGCCCATCGCGGCGACGATCGCCGCGTGGATCGTGTGGCCGCCGAGATCGTCGTAGTCGCCGGACTGCGCCCACCGCTCCAGCGAGTTCGAGAGATGCAGGCCGTTGCGGTCGGACGGTTCGCACTGATCGAGCGCGTCGACGCAGCGCCGGTAGTGGCGCACAACTGCCTGCAGGCTGCGCCACTCGTGCGCGGCCGCGTAGTTCACCAAGATCTGTTCCATCTCGGCGTAGGTATCCGCATGCGACTCGACGCGCCCGGCACCGATCGCGCCCGCGGCCGACGCGGAGATCTCACCCTGCGCCCAGGCTTTCGCAACGAGAGGCAACGCCGCACACGCCAGACCAGCTTCGAGCGACGACTTCGCCTCGTGCCACCGCTGCCCGGTTCGCCACTGCGCCCATGCCGGCGTGGAGGCCGCGCCGTCGCCATCGGGGATTCCCCGCTGATGCGCTGCCGCCAACAACGACGAGGCGCGATGCTCCAGCCGGTCGATCTCCCGGCGCACGGCCAGGAACTCGCTGCGGACCGCGGCATCGGTCAGATCGCCGACGCCGACGCCGACGACCTCGTCGATGGCGGCGGCAAGACCGGGGAGCATGGCGCCATCTTATACGAACATATGTTCGATTCCAAGAGGACCATGGCGCATGGGTCGGCGACCGCCTCGAGAACATCGACGCGGTCGCCGACCCGAGCCGAGCCGTCAGAACTTGAGGTCCTCGGGGACCGGGGTGCCCGTGCCCGTCTCCATGAGGCTCTTGAGGCTCAGCAGGAAGTAGGCCCACCGCGCGCTGCAGTGCGCCATGAACTCGCTCGGGCTGCGCCAGTCGGCGTGGGTGAACATCACCACGGTCTCGTCGCCCGATTCTGCGAGATCGAAGGCGAGCTTCGTCCCCACCCACTCGTCCGCGCCGTCGACGCAGCTCCAGCCGACGTAGCCGTCGGGGCTCAGTCGAGTGATCTCCATGACGGCGGCGGGCTTCGGGTCGCCGAAGAAGAACTCGAGCTTCGACCCCTCGGTCGGCTCCCCCCGGACTCCGTCTCGGGTCCACCAGCCGGAGATCCCCTTCGGGGTCGCCACTGCCTCGTACACCTCTGCCAACGGGGCCGAGATGCACACGCGATGCCTGATATCTGCCATTTGATTCCTCCTCGACGGCCCTCGCCGGCGGCCAGGGACATGCAGCCATTTGACTGCCTAATAATAGGCAGCCAGATGGCTGCACGTCAAGCGTCGGGCGCGGACTTTCTTCCTCTCAGACGACCGAATGCGGCACTCAAGCGTGCTCCTCCACTGCCGATGCGCGCTGCGAAGAAGCCGACGACCAGAGCCGTCATGAAGAAAGATCGCCTCCGCATGACGCCCGCGGCAAAGAAAGTGCTCGAGGAAGCGGTCAAGCCCATGCGACGGAAAACCCAGGTCACGCCCGACAGCTAAGTCCCAGCGACATTCACGACACGGCGTTCACATACACCGCACGAGGCGCGGACGCCCGCGCCGGGGAGCGGTCTCGGTAGCGTTCGATGTCAATGGACGCAGCGAGGACGGTCTTCGCGGGTGCGGCGAATCAAGTCCGCATGCTTGCGAATGGCGAGATCACATCGCCTGACCTCGTCGAGTTGTATCTCAATCGGATCGCGCGCCTCGACGGCGAACTGAACGCGTTCCGCGTCGTGCGAACCGAACCCGCCCGTACCGAGGCGGCGCAGGCCCAGCACCGAATCGACGCAGGGGAACGACTTCCGCTTCTGGGCGTCCCGATCGCGATCAAGGATGACGTTGACGTTGCTGGCGAGCTGACGGGTTGGGGAACCGCAGCCCATGGGCCAGTGAAGTTGCGCGATGCAGACGTTGTGCGCCGGTTGCGCGATGCGGGTGCGATCGTGATCGGCAAGACGAACGTGCCGGAGATGACGATCTGGCCGTTCACAGAGTCCGCAACGTTCGGCATGACGCGCAATCCATGGGACCACACGCGGTCTCCGGGTGGCAGCAGCGGCGGAACCGCGGCCGCAGTGGCCGTTGGTCTCGCGGCGTTCGGACTCGGCACTGACGGCGGCGGATCGATTCGCACGCCCGCAACATGGTGCGGGCTCTTCGGGATCAAGCCTCAACGGGATCGAGTACCTCTCGCGCCACACGACGATGGATGGCAGGGGCTGATCGTGATCGGTCCGATCACAAGAACAGTCGAAGATGCTGCCCTCTTCCTTGACGTGACGACGACGACACCGTTGCCCGACGGCGGGTTCGTTGCGGCAGCCGCACGTCGTCCGGGTCGTTTGCGGATCGCGTTCAGCACGAAGAGCCCGCTCGGGCTGGCCGCACGCGCCGGCAGAGCGCAGCGAGCTGCCGTGACCGAAGCCGTGACTCTTCTTCGATCCTTTGGGCATGACGTTGTTGAGCGCACTCCTGACTACGCGGCGATGTCTGGCGGCTGGAATGTCACGGCGCGATACCTGCGCGGCATCTACGACGATGTCGCCACGATGCCCAACCCCGAGCGCCTCGAACCGCGAACACGAACGATGGCGCGTGCAGGTCGTTGCATCTCCGATCAGCGAATCGCGAAGGTGCGAGCAAGCGAGGCGGCGCTCGCCCGCCGCGTCAACGCGAACTTCGACGATGCCGATGTCCTTCTGACGCCGGGTACGGCGAGCGGGCCGCCACGCGTGGGCGCCTTCACCAAACGCGGTGCGTTCATCACCTTCAACGCCACGATGAGACGCTCACCGTTCCAAGCGATCTTCAATGCCACCGGACAACCAGCGGCGGTGGTCCCATGGGGCATCGACAACATGGGCCTGCCAACGTCCATCCAACTCATCGGGCGACCCTCCGATGAAGCGACCCTGCTTGCCCTCAGCGCCCAAATCGAAGACGCTCACCCATGGGCCGAGCGCCGACCCGACGCCTCGTAACGGCGCGACCGAGCTGCCGATCTGCTCGCCTCGACGAACGAACGACTAGCGGGCAATCGAGCGCCTCGTGCGTCTAGGCCAACTTCGCCGCCGTGGCCGCTTCGCCGGTGCTGCGGGCGTGATCGAGAGCTCGATGCCTCG
>JADGOO010000152.1 GCA_017882905.1 Acidimicrobiia bacterium
CCCCTGCAACTCATCGCCAGCGCCAGCGAGCATCAGCAACAGAAAGAAGTCGGACATCGAGCGAACCGCGGTCTCGGATTGCCCCACGCCGACCGTCTCGATCAGCACGACGTCGTATCCGGCCGCTTCGCAGACGAGCATGCTTTCGCGCGTCTTGCGGGCCACGCCGCCGAGCGTGCCGCCGCTCGGCGAAGGTCGGATGAAGGCGTTGGCCTCGCGACTCAGCTCTTCCATGCGCGTCTTGTCGCCGAGGATCGAACCGCCGCTGCGGGCGCTCGACGGGTCGACGGCGAGCACCGCGACCTGATGGCCCTCGCGCACGAGGTGCAGGCCGAGCGCTTCGATGAAGGTGCTCTTGCCCGCGCCGGGTGCACCGCTGATCCCGGCCCGCAACGCACGGCCCGTCGCCGGGAGCACGCCATCGAGCAACACGGTGGCGTCGGAACGGTGATCGGCGCGGGTCGACTCGACGAGCGTGATGGCTCGGGCCAGTGCGCGGCGGTCGCCGGCGCGCACGCCGTCGGCCAGCGCGCCCACATCGCTCATCGCGGGCCGACGCTACCCGGGAACCACCACCAACCAGCGTCCCGGAGAGTCGGCCGGCGAGCATCTGCGACGCCGATTTGGGGGTTGGGTGCGTGCGAGAATCCTGCCCATGCAGGAAACGACCTTCTTGTTCGATGGCCGAGACGGTCCCGTGTTCGCGCGGCGTTGGACGGCCGAAGGAGCCGATCCGACCGCGGCGCGTGCCGCGGTGAAGATCGCACACGGCATGGGTGAGCACTCGGCGCGCTACGCACGCTTCGCCGAGGCCCTCACCTCGGCCGGCTACGTGGTGTACGCGCACGATCACCGCGGGCACGGCGAGACCGCGCGAGCCATGGGCGTCGAGCTCGGCCACCTCGGCCCCGACGGCTGGAATGGCCTCGTCACCGACATGCTGCTGCTCGCGGACCGGGTCGACGACGAGACAGGCGGCCTCGCGCGCATCGAGCTCGCGCACAGCATGGGATCGTTCGCGTTGCAACAGGTTCTGCTCGACCACTCGGCATCGATGCACGCGGCAGTGCTCTCGGGGACCAGTGCCGTCGACGCGCTGGCGGGCGCGATTCCCGCCGATGATTCGCCGGCCGATCTGAGCGCGTTCAACGCCGCATTCGAACCGTCGCGCACCGAGTTCGACTGGCTGAGCCGCGATCCTGCCGAGGTCGACAAATACGTCGCCGATCCGTACTGCGGTTTCGGTGTCGACGGCGCGGGGATGCGCGACATGTCGGCCGACGCGTCGCGTGCGGCCGATCCCGCCGCGCTCGCGCAGATCCGACCCGACCTTCCGTTGTTGATGATCTCGGGGCTCGCCGACCCGCTCGCGTTCGGCGGTGTGCTCGTCGATCTCGTCGCGCAGCGATACCGCGATGCCGGCATGCGAGACGTGACGACGCATTGGTATCCCGACGCGCGCCACGAGCTGTTGAACGAGACGAACCGCGACGAGGTCACGGCCGACGTGCTCGCCTGGCTCGATCGCGTCTGACGGCCGCCACAAGATCCTCAC
Source organism: Acidimicrobiia bacterium (assembly GCA_017882905.1). GTDB lineage: Bacteria > Actinomycetota > Acidimicrobiia > IMCC26256 > PALSA-610 > Chersky-683. Next base: position 1,556 of record JADGOO010000152.1, read on the forward strand.
AACTCGCGACATCCAACCGGGGGCCGGCGAACGAACCTCCAGCGAAGTCGAACGTCGACCTCGCCGAAGGAGATCCACCATGTCACTCGTCCGCTTGCTCCCGGCGTGGTTCCACGCCATCGCCGACTACGCAGTTGGCCTCGCACTCATCGTCGTCGCCATCGCGGTCGGCGGTTCGACCGGCGCGGTCGCGACCGGCATCGTCGTGGGCGCCACCGTGCTGCTCGTGAGCATGCTCACCAAGTACCCGCTGGGTGTGGCGAAGGTGCTGCCGTTCACGGTGCACTCGGCCGGCGACTACCTCGCCGCCGCGCTGTTGCTCGTGGCTCCGTTCGCGCTGAACTTCCACAGCGGCGACAGCGGCCTCACCGCGTTCTACATCGTGGGGGGCATCGCCGTGCTCGCAGTGAGCCTCATCACCAACTATCAGTACAGCCCGGCCCGCCAGACGGCGGCGCCGCGCACGCCCTCGATGGCCTAGCGCACCAACATCTCCAACCAACTTGCGTGACGAGATAGCGCAGAGCGCGATCTCGTCACGCTGGTTGGCAACTGGGGCCGGTTACGCGGCGGCGCGCTTGGCGCGCAAGAGCGTGAGGATCTCCTTGGCGGCCACCGGGATGCTCGTTCCCGGCCCGAAGATGGCCGCCGCTCCGGCCGAGCGCAGGAAGTCGTAATCCTGGCTCGGGATCACGCCGCCCACGACCACGAGCACGTCGTCGGCCCCCGCCGTGCGCAGCTCTTCCACGAGCTGCGGCACGAGCGTCTTGTGGCCCGCGGCCTGCGACGACACACCCACCACGTGCACGTCGTTCTCGACCGCGTCGCGTGCGGCCTCGGCGGGGGTCTGGAAGAGCGGGCCCACGTCGACGTCGAAGCCGAGGTCGGCGAACGCCGTCGCGATCACCTTCGCGCCGCGGTCGTGACCGTCCTGGCCGAGCTTGCACACGAGCATGCGAGGGCGGCGCCCTTCGGACGCGGCGAACGCGTCGACTTCCTTGCGCAGCGCGGCCACGCCCTCGTCGCCCTCGTAGGCCGCGCCCCACACGCCGGACAGCGTGCGGATCGACGCCCGGTGCCGGCCGAACACGTCTTCCATGGCCTGTGACATCTCGCCGACTGTGGCTCGGGCGCGTGCGGCATCGACGCACAGCCCGAGCAGGTTGCCGCTGCCGGCCGCACCCGTGCGCAACGCGTCGAGTGCCGCGTCGACACGCGGCTGATCGCGCGACGCGCGCAGCTGCTGGAGTCGCGCGATCTGCTGACGCCGAACTTCGGTGTTGTCGATGTCACGGACCTCGACGGTGGGCTGCACGTCGGTGCGGTACTTGTTCACCCCGACGATGGTCTCGTCACCACGATCGACTGCGGCCTGACGGCGAGCCGCAGACTCTTCGATGCGCAGCTTCGGCATCCCCGACTCGACGGCCTTCGTCATGCCGCCGAGGCCCTCGACCTCTTCGATGAGCTTCCAGGCCGCGTCGGCGAGCGACTGCGTGAGTGCCTCCACGTAGTACGAACCACCGAGCGGGTCGACGACCTGGGTCACGCCGGTCTCCTCGGCGAGGATCAGCTGCGTGTTGCGGGCGACACCGGCCGAGAACTCGGTGGGCAGTGCGATCGCCTCGTCGAAGCTGTTCGTGTGCAGCGATTGGGTTCCGCCGAGCACCGCGGCCATCGCCTCGTACGCGGTCCGCACGATGTTGTTGTAGGGATCTTGCTCGGTGAGCGACACGCCCGACGTCTGGCAGTGCGTGCGCAACATCACCGAGCCCGGCTTCTTCGGATCGAACGTGCGCACGATCCGCGCCCACAACAGGCGCGCGGCGCGCAGCTTGGCGACCTCCATGAAGAAGTTCATGCCGATCGCGAAGAAGAACGACAGCCGCGGCGCGAACGCATCGACCGACATCCCCGACGCCACGCCGGTCCGGACGTACGCCAGGCCATCGGCGAGCGTGTACGCGAGCTCGAGATCGGCGGTGGCACCGGCCTCCTGCATGTGATAGCCGGAGATCGAGATCGAGTTGAACTTCGGCATCCGCTGCGCGGTGAACGCGAAGATGTCGGCGATGATCTTCATCGACGGTGCGGGCGGATAGATATACGTGTTCCGCACCATGTACTCTTTGAGGATGTCGTTCTGGATCGTGCCGGTGAGCTTGTCGGGCGAGACGCCCTGCTCCTCGGCGGCGACCACGTAGAGCGCGAGGATCGGCAGCACGGCGCCGTTCATCGTCATCGAGACCGACATCTTGTCGAGCGGGATCTTGTCGAACAGGATCCGCATGTCGAGGATCGAG
>JADGOO010000018.1 GCA_017882905.1 Acidimicrobiia bacterium
CGTGAAGCGACGGGCGGCGCGGCTCACGGGTGCGGCGGTGCTCACCGCGCTCGCGGCCGGCGCCGCGCCCGCCACGGCTGCCGTGCCGATCGTGGTCGGGCTGGCCTGGCTGCTTGCTGCGGTGGTCGTCGGCGATGCGCGGCGCGCGCTCGTCGCACTGCGCGACGGCGTGATCGTGTCGGTCGCGGCGGTGGTGCTGCTGTTGCCGTGGAGCGCCACCTGGTTCACCGGATCAGCGCCGGCGCGTGGGTTCGTGCGCCAATCACCGATGTCGCTCGCGCGGCTCCTCGCGTTCCACACCGGACCGGACGGTGCCGGGTGGCTGCCCTTCGCCCTGCTCGTCGCGGCGGCGCTCCCACTTGTCGTGGCGTCGGGTGATCGGTTGCGATGGGCGGCTCGCGGGTGGGCGCTGGCGATCCTCGCGTTCGCCGCCGTCGAGGTGCCGAGTCGGATGCAGCTGCACACCGCGCGCCCGGTCGCCGACGTGCTCCTCGTGCCCGCGGCACTCGGACTGGCGCTCGCCGTGGGTTCGGGTGTCGGCGCGTTCGTCGCGGAGATCCGGTCGTTCGTGTTCGGCGCGCGTCAGGTGGCGGCGATCGTGGCGGCGGCCGCGCTGATCTTCCCCGTGGCATCGTTGCTCGGTGACATCGCCGACGGCCGGTACCGCGCGCCGGGCGCCACGTGGTCCGATGCACTCGCGTTCATACCGGCCGACGCGGTTGCCGACGGTCCGGCCCGCGTGCTCTGGATTGGTTCGCCCGGCGGGCTGCCCGTCGACGGCATCGTGAGCGGCGACCTGTCCTACACGCTCACCACGGGGACCACCGCCGACCTTCGCGCCATGCTCCCCGCCACGACGCCTGCGGCCGACTTCGCAGGAGCTGCGGTGCGGATCGCTCGCGACCTGCGCACCGCCCGTCTCGGTCACGTGCTCGCACCGCTCGGCGTGCGGTATGTGGTGCTCGTACCGGGAGCCGGCCCGGGATCGCCGGCAACGCCTATCGATCAGCGCCTCGTAGCCGGACTCGACGCGCAGCTCGACCTCGCGGCGCGCGACGTCGGCGGTCTGCGCGTGTACACGAACGACGCGTGGATCCCGCTCACGGCGCGACTGCGCGACCCTGGGGCGCCGCCCTCGGGCGCGACAGCAGGGCGCGACCCGCTGGGCGCGATCCTCGGCGCCGATCTCGACAGCGCCGGACCGCTCACGAGCGCGACCGCGCGAGGCCCGGTGCTGCTCGCCGAGTCGTACTCGTCGCGCCGGCACATCACCGTCAACGGGCACGAGCAGAAAGCGCAACGGGCCTTCGGTCTCACCGATGCGTTCGCGGGCGGATCGGGTCGAGTGCAGGTCGGCTTCGATGCACCGTTCTGGTTCAGTGCGGCGATCGCGCTGCAGCTGTTGCTGTGGGCGGCAACGCTCCTGTTCATAGCGCTCGCACCGCGCCTCCGTGCGCGACCTGCGGTGCCGCGGGTCGAGGACGCGTCGTGAACGATCGCGCGATCCGCCTGCGGCTCGCGATCGTCATCGTCGTGCTGCTCGCGGTCGCCGTCGTTGCCGACCGCACGACATCGACATCGACGTCGGCTGTGCCGCGCGCCACGCCGGTCCCGGCCGCCGCGCTGGCCCGCGGCGACGTGCGCAGTGCCGCGTGGTACTGCCCGCTCGCGGCGCCCCGCGCCGGCATCGAAGCGGGCGACGCTGTGTTCGTCGCCAACACGGCGCCGCGTGCCGTGACCGTCGAGATCAGCGGACTCGGCGGTGGTCTGCGTCGCGCCGTACGTCGAGTGCAGGTCCCCGCGAGCGGCTCGCTCACGTTCGCCGCGAACACCGTGGCCGGACCGCACGGCGAGGCCCTGCTGATCGAGCCATTCGGTCCCGGGATCGTGGTCGAGCATCGCGCCGTGCTCGCCCACGCGCCATCGGCCGCGACGCCGGCCGTGGCGCCGTGCGCGACATCGTTGCACGACACCTGGTACTTCCCGGCGCTCACCACCACGCGCGGCGCGACGAGCGTGGTCGCCTTGTTCAATCCGTTGGCGCGCACCGACGTCGTGGTCGATGTGTCGTTGTACACGCCGGCGGGGGAGCGCAGGCCGGGCGCGCTGCAAGGTCTCGCCGTGCCGCGCCGAAGCCGCGTGCTCATCACGACGAACACCTACGCCGACCGAGAGCCGGTGCTCGCCATGGCCGTGCGCGTTCGTTCGGGCGGACGGATCGCGGCCGAGGCGGCGGTGTCGATCGGTTCGGCCATCGCCGTGTCGCTCGGCGCTTCGCGGCCTGCCGATCGGTTCTGGTTCGCGTCGGGATCGCGCAGCTCGGCACGCTCGCTGTACGTGCTCAACATCGGTGACACTGCGGCCGACGTCGGCGTGCAGATCGTTCCCGTGGCCTCACAGCAGACCGTTCCGGTGACGGTACACGTGAGTGCCGGCGCGGTCGCCGCGGTCGACCTCGGTCATCTCGCGGGAGCTCGCGACTACAGCGTGGTCGTCGGCGTGCCGCGCAACGCGGCCGTGGTCGTCGCTGATCTCGAGCAACGACCGCCGACGCGGCCTGGCCTCGATCCGGGGTTGTCGAGCGCGGTCGGCGTGGCTGCGCCCGCCGGCACCTGGGCGCTCGCCGCGGGCATCGGCGGCGTGTTCAACGGCGTCACGCTCGACGTGCTCGACCCCGGCGCGACAGCGGCCCACGTGACTGTGCGCCTCGCCGATGGCCGTACGCAGACGGCGACCGTCCAACCCGGGGACCGTGTCGCGATCGCGCTCCTGCGCGGCGCGCCCAGCCCGTTCGTCGTGCAGTCGGATCAGCCGGTGGTCGTGGAGCGAGTGTTGCGCCAACCGGCCGGTGCGACGCGCACCACCGCAGTTCCCGGACCGTGACGGCGTGCCGAGCGCCGCTACGGTGGCGCCCGTGGTAGTCCGCCTCGGCATCGCCGCGGCGCTGCTCGTGATCGCTGCGGTCGTGGCCTGGGTGATGGATCGACGACGGCGGGAGATTCCGGCACCGTTCCGCAGCGCGGCCGATCTGCATCAGGTACGCCGGGACGACTTCGCTCGCCCCGACGCGCCGTGGCTCGTGCTGCTCTTCACATCACGCGACTGTGCCGGATGCGAGCCGATGACGGCGCGAATCGCGCCACTCGAGTCGTCGACCGTCGCGGTCGCGGTGTGCGAGTACCACGACGACAAGGCGCTGCATCAGCGCTACGAGATCGACGGCGTGCCGTATCTCGTGATGGCCGATGCCGAGGGCGTCGTGCGCGCGTCGTTCCTCGGCACCGTCTCCACCGACGAGCTCTGGACCCGCGTCAACGCACTCGTCGACGGCAGCTGACCACTAGAACACTGGCTCGCCGGTGGCGGGGGCGGTCGGCGGGACCGGCGATTCCGTGGTGGTGCCGTCGGCGTGCACCACGAGTCGCGGTCCGCCGGCTTTGAACCCCATCGCATCGTCGACGAGGCGCGCGACGTCTTCGCCGTCGATCGTCTCGCGTTCGAGCAGCGCGTGGGCCACCGCGTCGAGCCCGGCGCGGTGCTCGCTGAGGAGCTTGCGGGTGCGCTCCTCCTGCTCGCGCAGAATGCGCTCCACCTCTTCGTCGATCACGCGTGCCGTCTCGTCGGAGTAGTCGCGCGTGTGCACGAGGTCTTCACCGAGGAACACGGCGCCTTGTGAGCCCCAGGCCATCGGGCCGATGCGGTCGCTCATGCCCCACTCGCGCACCATCCGACGCGCGATCTCGGTGCCGCGCACCAGGTCGTTGCTCGCGCCGGTGGACTGGCTGTCGAACACGACCTGTTCAGCGACGCGCCCGCCCATCATCACCGACAGCATGTCTTGGAGGAACTCCTTGTCGTGGGAGTAGCGCTCCTCGGTCGGTAGCTGTTGGGTCATGCCGAGCGCCATGCCGGTGGGCAGGATCGTGACCTTGTGGACCGGGTCGGCGTGCTCGAGCACGTAGGCACACACGGCGTGACCACCTTCGTGGTACGCGGTGTGCTCCTTCTCCTCGTCGTTCATCATGATCGACGGGCGCTTGAGACCCATCAGCACACGGTCGCGCGCGTTCTCGAAATCTTCCTTGTGCACGTCGGGCGAGCCGCGCCGCACCGCGAACAACGCGGCTTCGTTCACGAGGTTCGAGAGGTCCGCACCGCTCATGCCCGGTGTGCCTCGTGCGACCACGAGCGGGTCGACGTCGGCGGCGATCTTCTTGTCGCGGAAGTGGACCTTCAGGATCTCGAGTCGCTCGTCCTGGGTGGGCAGCGGCACCATGATCTGGCGGTCGAAGCGCCCGGGGCGCAACAGCGCGGCGTCGAGGATGTCGGGCCGGTTCGTGGCCGCCATCATCACGATGCCCTCGGTCGCCTCGAAGCCGTCCATCTCGGCGAGCATCTGGTTGAGGGTCTGCTCGCGTTCGTCGTGACCGCCGCCGAGACCCGCACCGCGCTTGCGACCGATGGAGTCGATCTCGTCGACGAAGATGATCGCCGGTGCTTGCTTCTTCGCGGTCTGGAACAGGTCGCGCACGCGGGCGGCGCCCACCCCGACGAACATCTCCATGAAGTCGGAACCCGTGACCGAGATGAACGGCACGCCGGCCTCACCGGCCACGGCTCGGGCGATCAGCGTCTTGCCGGTACCCGGCGGACCGACGAGCAGCACGCCCTTGGGAATGCGCGCGCCGATCTCGCGGAACTTGCCCGGCTGCTTCAGGAAGTCGACGACTTCCTTGATCTCTTCCTTCACCGGCCCGTAGCCGGCCACGTCGGCGAACGTGGTCTTGGGCTTCTCGGTCGTGTACACCTTCGCCCGGCTGCGCCCGATGTTCATCACCGCGCCCATGCCTGCCTGCGCCCGCCGACTCATCCACACGAAGATGCCGACGATGAGCAGGATCGGCAGGAGATAGCCGAGCAGCGGGCCGATGAAGTTCGACGACGGTGGCTTGTAGTTGCGGTCGACGTGGTGCAGATCGATGAACGTGACGTCGGCTTCGTTGAGGCCGCCCGGCTGACCGTCGGTCGTGAACTGCGTCTTGCCGCCGTGCGCGGCTGCGCCCTTGGCGTTGAAGACGCCGTCGATGTGCCCCGACGATGCCTCGTACTTGATCGCCTGGACCTCGTTGTTGCCGACCGAGGTGCGGAAGGCGCCGAACTCGAGGCTGACCTTCGACGAGCTGCTGCCGGGGATGCCACCTGAGAACAGCAGGAGCAAGGTGAGCGCGAAGATGCCGAACACGACCCAGGGCACCCAGCGGGCGCGCGGGTTGCCGCCGCCCCCGAGGGGCGAGCGTGGGCCCATCGGTGCTCGCGGCGGGCGGTTGGGCGGCTCCGGCGGGCGCCAGGGCTCCTGCGGGTTGCGACTCATCGAGCTCCTCGGGGCGTCGTAGGGCAATGCTACGGCCCACGGCGAACACTCCCTACTCGGACCGCACCGCCCCCCTGAGAGGGTTGGACAGGCCAACCGTGACGCCACAGGCGGCATTCCGGCCGTGCGGGCCGCAGATAGCCTCGGCGCCGATGAGCCTCGCGCCGCCCGCGTCACCGCCGCGGCGGCGGGTTCGGTGGGGGATCGGCGACGCGATCTGGGTCGCCGTGGTCGGCTTTGCGGCCGGCAACGTCGGCGGGATCGTGTCGGTGCTCGCCCGCCACGCGCCGGCTCCCGGCCAGAACGTCAAGCTCGACTCGATCGACATCGCGGTCAGTTCGTTCGTCCAGTTCGGCGCCATGCTGGGCCTTGCCGTGCTGCTCGTTCGGGCCAAGGGCTGGCGGGGACTGTCCGATCTGGGCGTCGGTCCACTGCGGCTCGCCGACCTGCGGTACGTGCCCATGGGCGTCGGCGCCGCCATCGCGTGCAACCTCATCGCGGCGCCGCTGAGCGCGATGTGGAGCAATGCGGGCCACGGCAGCCAGCAGATCGGCACCGACCTCCAGAAGGCGAACGGCGTCACCATCGCCGTCCTGTTCGTGCTGATCGTGGTCGTCGCCCCCGTCACCGAGGAGCTGTTGTTCCGGGGCATCGTGTTGCGGTCGGCCCTGCGCCGGATGGACGTGGTGGGGGCGGTGATCGTCTCGGGTCTGGCCTTCGGTGCCCTGCACCTGATCGACCCCGACACGCTGCCCTCGTTACCGGCCCTCGTCGCGTTCGGCATGTTCTCGGCGGCTGTCGCGATCCGCACCGGGCGTCTCGTGCCGAGCATGGGACTGCACATCGGCTTCAACCTGCTTGGCGCGATCGCACTGCTCGTGACCCGGTGATGGTCACACTTGTGGCCCGTTTGGCCTGTGCCACTTCAGCCGCGGGGGCCCAGGGCCGATGAAGAGGCTCAAGGTGCGTTTCTGGCAGGGAGGCCGAAATGACATGCGCACGATGTGCTGGCGCGTTCTTGGTTGCGATCAAGATGCGAGTTGGCGGTGAGGATCTCGTTTTCCAGCGCTGTGCGCGGTGCGAGACGAATCACTGGGCGGCTGACGGCGGGGAGATCTCGCTCGAAGACGTGCTGGAGATGGCTCGCGTCCCGCGCTGATCGTGGCCTCGTGCCACGGTGAGGCGTCGACCTGAGGGCCCTGCGCACGGCACAGGGGTCCGCGGCTGGCAACATGGACGGGTGGCGGTGCTTCCCCTCCGAGACGAACGTGAACCGCGGCTCGTCTGGGAGTGGTTGCTCGGCGTCGTCGTGTGCCTGGCGTGTGCCGGATGGGTCGCCTGGCGACTGCACGTCCTGAACATCACGTTCCACCCGTTCGGCATCTCGTCGCTCGTGTTGCGCGACACCACGGCGAACGGCGGCGACATGGGCGCGCACGTCTACTGGCCGTGGTTCCTCGAGCACAACTGGTTCCTGCACTTCCGGCTGGCCGGCTGGTCGCCGGACTGGTACTCGGGCTTCCCGATCGGCCAGTACTACTTCCCGTTCCCGGCGGTGCTCACCTCGGTGCTCGACCTGATCCTGCCGTACAACGTCGCGTTCAAGATCGTGACGGTGCTCGGACCGATCTTGTTGCCGGTCGCCGCGTACCACCTCTCGGAACAGCTCGAGCTGCCGTGGCCGGCCTCGCCGCTGTGGGCAGTCGGCGCGCTCTACTACGAGTTCGAGCTGCGCACCCACGCGGGTCAGAACACGTGGACGATCTACGGCGGCAACCTCGCGAGCAGCCTCGCTGGGGAGTTCTCGTTCTCGCTCGCGCTCACGCTGTCGCTGTTCTTCCTCGCCGCGCTCGCGTACACGTTGCGCACCGGGAATCGACCATGGCTCGCGGCCGTGTTGCTCGCGGCGGCGGTCACGTCGCACATCGTGGTGGCGGTGTTCGCCGCGTTCGCCGGTCTGCTCGTGTGGCTCTTGTACCGGCCGGGTCGCACCTGGCGAATCGCCCTGCCGGTCGGTGTGGTCGCGTTCTGCCTCAGTGCGCTGTGGGTGGTGCCGCTCCTCGCGACGAACGCGTACACGTCGAGCATGCGCTACGAGAAGCTGCCGCTCTCCGACTCCGCAAACGGCAGCTGGCTCTTCGGCTTCTCCTGGTGGATCTGGGTGCTGCTCGCTGCTTCGTTGCTCGGTGCCGGGTTCTGGCGCCGGCGTGCGGTGCTGCTCCCACTCACGTGGGCGGTTGTGTTCGGGCTTGCCTTTTGGTTGTGGCCCCAAGACCTCGCGATCTGGAACACGCGCTTCATCCCCTTCTACTTCCTTGCGATCATGCTGCTCGCGGCGATGGGTGCCGTCGAGCTCGTACGCCTGGCCGGCTACCTCGTGGCTGCTGCGACGGCATGGGTCGCCGAAGGCGATCGGCTCGACCGCGTCGACGCGTACTACGCCGCGCACCCGTTGCCGGAGATCGTCGACGACGCGCTCGCGCCCAGCAGTCCGTCGCTGCCCGCGGCCAACGGCCAGTCGACCGTGGAGTCCTCGAGCGACGTGCCGATCGAGGCCGACGGCGCCGCGGCCGACGGCGCCGATGAGGGTGATCGACCCGACGACAGCAGCGCGGAGCTGCCGGGCCACCTCGCCCGGCCAACCGGGCGCGAGATGCGCCGCCGGCGGGCGTTCGCGATGGCGATCACGATCGCGATCCTCACGGCTGCGATCGGTTCGTACGCAGGATGGCGCGCCGACGAGCAAGGCGGCGCAATCGCCTCGGGCTGGTCGTCGTGGAACTACTCCGGCTACGAGGCGAAGACCACCTGGCCCGAGTACCAGCAGGTGATCCACGACGTGGGCACGCTGCCCTGTGGCCGCCTCCTGTGGGAACCGTCGTCGGGCGATCCCGATGGCATCAACTCCTACGGCACGAGCCTCGCGCTCGAGCTGCTCCCGTACTGGACACGAGGCTGCATCGGCTCGCAGGAAGGCCTGTACTTCGAGGCGTCGGCCACCAAGGACGCGCACTTCCTCACGGTCAGCGAGCTTGCCCAACATCCCTCGAACCCGGTGCGCGGGCTGCAGTACGGCACCACAGCCGACTTCAACCGGGGCGTGCAGCACGCGCAGATGCTCGGCGTGCGCTACTTGATGTTCTGGACGCCCGAGAGCGAGCACCTCGCCGATACGAGTCCCGACCTCCGACCGGTGCTCACCGTGCCCGACCCGCAGCTCTGGGCCGCGCACTTCGCGTCGACCGCGACCGCAGCCGAACGTGCCGTTGCCGCGCCGGGCTGGAAGGTCTACGAGATCCGCGACTGGTCGTTGGCCGAAGGCCTCACCGTGCAGCCCGTGGTGGCCAAGATCCACGCCGGCACCGAGTCGACGTGCTTCGGTGTTCCGCCGAGCGGGCTCGACACGAAGCTCAACGCGTGGGAGTGCGCCACAGATCCCTGGTGGATGAACGACGCCGCGCTCGCACAGCCGTTCGCGGAAGCGGGTCCGGCCGATTGGCGCCGTGTCGACGCCAACAAAGTCGCGACTGTCGCCCATCAGACGATCGCGAATCCCGCCAAGGTGACCCGCCTGCACGAGACCGTGCGCTCGATCACGTTCCACGTCGACCAGGTCGGCAAGCCGGTCGTCGTGAAGACGTCGTTCTTCCCGAACTGGAAGCTGAGTGGCGCCCGCGGGCCGTACCGCCTCGCACCGAACCTCATGGTCGTGATCCCCACGAGTCACGACGTTCGCCTCGACTACGGCGTCACCGGTGCGGAGTGGCTCGGACGCGTGATGTTGCTCATCGGGCTCGTGCTGCTCGTGCTGCTCATCGTGCGCTTCCGGGTACGCCCCGAGTGGACGGCGCAGCCGAGCGCGCCGGGGCCGCGCGGTCACGGTGTCGAGGAGACCGAGGAGCCGGTGACCGCGACGGCGACGAGCCTCGACGACCTGATCCCGACGAGCGTGCGTGCCGACTCCGTGGTCGTCGCCGACACCGAGCTGGTCGGCGTGCCCGACACGCCGTCGAACGGTCTGACCGACAGCGCGACGAACGGCGCCCCGCCTCCCGTCGCCTCCGAGGAGCGCGACGACCCAGCGGTACCATGATCCCTCGCCGTGCGCCGGGCATTCCGCGCCGGCCGCGAACGTGGACCCCATCACAAAGGCAGCGCGGTGAGCCTCGACAACATCTTCAAGGCCTACGACGTGCGCGGCCTGTATCCCGACGAGATCGACGAGTCGCTGGCGCGCCGCATCGGTAACGCCTTCGCCCGGTTCACGGGCGCGGCGACCGTGCTCGTAGGCCGCGACATGCGGCCGTCCTCGATCCCCCTGTCGGCGGCGTTCATCGAAGGCGTCACGAAAGCCGGCGCCGACGTCGTCGATCTGGGCCTCTGCTCCACCGATGTCGTGTACTACGCGTCGGGCCACTTCGACGCGCCCGGCGCGATGTTCACGGCGAGCCACAACCCGGCGCAGTACAACGGCATCAAGCTGTGCCGCGCCGGTGCCGGCCCCGTCGGCCAGGACACAGGTCTCGTGCAGATCAAGGAGACCGTCGCCGCGGGAACGATCGAGAAGGCCGAGGTGGCTGGCTCGGTCACGGCGCGCGACGTGATCGACGCCTTCGGCGACCACGTGCGCAGCTTTGTCGACGTCTCGAACCTGCGACCGCTGCGCGTCGTGGCCGACACCGCCAACGGCATGGGCGGGCTCGTCGTGCCGCGCGTGTTCGCCGGGCTGCCGTTCGAGCTCGAAGTGCTCTACGGCGAGCTCGACGGGACGTTCCCCAACCATCCCGCCGACCCGATCCAGATCGAGAACCTCGCTGATCTGCGCGAGCGCGTCGTGCGCACCCGCGCCGACATCGGCCTCGCGTTCGACGGCGACGCCGATCGCGTGTTCCTCGTCGACGACCGCGGCGAACCAGTGTCGGGCTCCACCACGACGGCAATCGTGGCCAAGGGCATCCTCACTCGCCATCCGGGTGAGACCGTGGTGCACAACCTCATCTGCTCGAAGGCCGTGCCCGAGGTGATCCGCGAATCGGGCGGCATCCCCGTACGCACGAGAGTCGGGCACAGCTTCATCAAGCAGGTGATGGCCGAGACCGGCGCCATCTTCGGCGGCGAGCACTCCGCGCACTACTACTTCCGCGACAACTGGCGAGCCGACTCCGGTTCGATCGCCGCGCTCGTGGTGCTCGAACAGCTCTGTCTCGCCGGTGTGCCGCTGTCGGAGCTGCGCAAGCCGTTCGAGCGCTACGGCGATTCCGGTGAGATCAACTCTCGCGTCGAGGATCCCGACGGAGTGATCGAGCGGGTTGCCGCGGCCTACGCCGACTGCAGCCAAGACCGTCTCGACGGCCTCACCGTCGATTGCGGCTCGTGGTGGTTCAACCTGCGCGCGTCGAACACGGAGCCGTTGCTCCGGCTCAACCTCGAGGCAGCCGACCGCGCCGCCTGCGACACGCGCACGGCCGAGGTGCTCGCGCTCATCAAAGCCTGACGCCCGGCCTCCCGCCCTGAGCGCGGCCGGGAATGCGTCACGCCGAGTGCCTGCGGTGCCAGGTCAAACGGGCGATCGCTCTATATTGCGGCGCATGGCGCTCGACCCGAAGCTGCTGGAGATCCTCGCCTGTCCTCAGGACAAGGGTCCGTTGCTCTACTTCGCCGATGAGGCGTCGCTCTACAACCCGCGCCTTCGGCGTCGTTACGACGTGCGCGACGACATCCCGATCATGCTGATCGAAGAGGCGCACGATGTCGACGAGGCCGAGCACGAGCGCCTGGTCGCGAAGGCCGACGCCGACGGCGTGAAGCCCACGTTCGAACCGGCGTAGCGCGCCGTGACAGCCGCGGGGCGCGATCCACTCGACACGCTCGGATTCCTCGACGCGGTCTGCAGCCTGCCGGAGCAGCTCGACGCGGCGCGCCGTGCCGCGCTCGAGGTTCCCGTCGACGCGTTCCCGTCGGCTGAAGGCTTGCGCAACATCGTGGTGTGCGGCATGGGCGGCTCCGGCATCAGCGGAGATGTCGTGAACGTCGCCGCGAACAACGAGCTCGAGCTGCCGGTCGTGGTGCTCAAGCAGATCCGCACGCCACGGTTCGTCGGCCCCGACTCGCTCGTGATCGCGGTCTCGTACTCCGGCGGCACCGACGAGACGCTCTCGATGGCACAGAGCGCGATCGAGGCCGGCGCGCGTGTCGTGACCATCTCGGTCGCCGACTCGCCGCTGGCGCAGCTCGCCGAACGTGGCGGCGCGTTCGCGTTCCCGTGCCTCGGCGGCATCCCCGTGCCGCGCGCGGCCATCGGTGCGCTCGTGACGCCGATCTTCGTGCTGCTGAGCCGCATGGGCCTGCTCGCCAACGGCGTCGATGCCCTCGTGAGCGCTCAGGACCAGATCGGTCGACGGCGCGACGCGTGCGCGCCCGGTGTCGACGCGCCGCGCAACGAAGCGCGCGAGATCGCGCGCCGCATCGGGCGCACGATCCCGCTCGTGTACGGCGGCGGCGCGCTCGGTGGTGTGGCCGCGTACCGCTGGAAGTGCGACGTGAACGAGAACGCCAAGGCCCCCGCGTACAGCGCGCAGTATCCCGAGCTCGACCACAACGAGATCTGCGCGTGGGGCCAACACGGCGACGTGACCCGCCAGCTCCTCACACTGGTCGAGGTGCGCCACGGCTTCGAGCACGAGCAGCTCGACCGGCACTTTCGCTTCACTCGCGAGATCATCGAGGAGGCGGTGCACCAGGTGCTCGAGGTGCGCGCCGAGGGCTCCACCCGTCTCGCCCAGCTGCTCGACCTGATGTACCAGGGCGACCTCGCGAGCGCGTACCTGGCGCTCGCCAACGACGTCGACCCGGGTCCGATCGAGGCCATCCGAGTGCTCAAGGACCGTCTGGGCGCTCCCTCGGCCTGACCCCCCGAACCAGCGGCGCAGACGGTCGCCAGGGGCACATCTGCGACGCCGGTTGTACACTGGCGACCGTCGGGCCGTTCGTACGGCTGTCACTCGGTGATCCGGGCCGGCTCCTCTGCCATCGTTCGGCGCGTCCGGTCGACCCGGCTCGCCGCCACGCACAAGGAGCAACGTGCCCATGACAACCACAGAACCGCGCCCGGTCGCGACCTCGCTCTCGGGCGACTTCAAGGTCAAGGACCTCTCGCTGGCCACGTTCGGCCGCAAGGAGATCGAGCTCGCCGAGCACGAGATGCCCGGCCTCATGGCGATGCGCGAGCGCTACGGCGCGAGCAAGCCGCTCACCGGCGCGCGCATCGCCGGCTCGTTGCACATGACGGTGCAGACCGCCGTGCTCATCGAGACCCTCGTCGACCTCGGCGCGCAGGTGCGCTGGGTGAGCTGCAACATCTTCTCCACGCAGGATCACGCGGCGGCCGCGGTCGTGGTGGGTCGCAACGGCACGCCCGACGCACCGGCCGGCGTACCGGTGTTCGCCTGGAAGGGCGAGACGCTCGAGGAGTACTGGTGGTGCACCGAGCAGATCTTCCGTTGGCCCACCGACGACGGCGGCGTGCAGGGTCCGAACATGATCCTCGACGACGGCGGCGACGTCACGTTGCTCGTGCACAAGGGCGTCGAGTTCGAGCAGGCCGGAGCGGTGCCCGCAGCAACGAGTGCCGACAGTGAAGAGTTCGCCATCATCCTCTCTGTGCTCGCCCGCAAGCTCGGCGAAGACGGGAAGTTCTGGCACGGCATCGCGGCCGACATCCTCGGTGTGACCGAGGAGACCACGACCGGCGTGCACCGCCTCTACCAGATGATGGAGGCCGGCCGTCTGCTCTTCCCGGCGATCAACGTGAACGACTCCGTCACGAAGAGCAAGTTCGACAACCTGTACGGATGTCGGCACTCGCTCGTCGACGGCATCTGCCGGGCAACCGACGTGA
>JADGOO010000153.1 GCA_017882905.1 Acidimicrobiia bacterium
AAGACGGGCACGCTCACCGACGGTCACATCACGTTCGCGTCGGCGCTCGACCCCGCCGGCACCGCCGATCCCCGTGTCTTCGAGCTCGGGCTCGTGTGCAACCAGGCCGCGGTCGAAGGCGACGAGGTCGTCGGCGGCAACGCCCTCGACGTCGCGCTCGTGGAAGCGGCCGACGCGGCGGCGCGCGAACGCGCCGCGGGATGGGCGCGATTGGCGGTCCTGCCGTTCGACCACGATCGTCTCCTCACCTCGGTGCTGGCTCGCCAAGGCGATGCGACGCTGCTCGTCACGAAGGGCGCACCCGAGGTCGTGTTCGCGCGCTGCCGTGCGCTCCCCGGCCCAGCGCAGACGACGCTCGACGCTGCGTTCGCCGACGGCAGTCGAGTGGTTGCGGTGGCCACCCGAGTGATCGGCGGCACGACGCCCGGCTCCGAGGTGACCGCCGAGCCGGTCGCCGGGCCCATACTGACCGCGGACGACGAGCGAGATCTCGAGCTCGCGGGCCTGCTCTGCTTCATCGATCGGCCCAAGGATTCGGCCCGCGCCTCGCTGACCCGCCTCGCTGCGCTGGGGATCACTGTCAAGATCGTCACCGGCGACAATGCTGTGGTCGCCGAGAAGGTCTGTCGCGACCTCGGCCTGCACGTGGCCGGCACCCTTTCCGGCACCGAGATCGAGGCACTCGACGACGACGCGCTCGCGGCGGCTGTCGATCACACCACCGTGTTCGCGCGCGTCACGCCGGAACAGAAGGCGCGCATCATCCGCGTGCAGCGCCACTTCGGCAGCGACGTCGCGTTCCTCGGTGACGGCGTGAACGACGCGGTCGCGCTCCACCACGCCGACGTCGGCATCTCGGTGGAATCGGGCACCGACGTCGCCAAGGACGCCGCCGACATCGTGCTGTTGGAGAAGGACTTGGGTGTACTCGCCGAAGGTGTCGTGGAAGGGCGGCGGATCTTCGCAAACACGATCAAGTACGTGCTGATGGGCACGTCGTCGAACTTCGGCAACATGTTCAGCGCGGCGGCGGCCTCGAGCTTCCTGAAGTTCCTGCCGATGCTGCCGTCGCAGATCTTGCTCAACAACCTGCTCTACGACACGAGCCAGATGGCGATCCCGACCGATCGCGTCGACGAAGAGGCCTTGGCCCGCCCGTCGCACTGGGACATCACGTTCGTCCGACGGTTCATGGTGTTCTTCGGTCCGATCAGCTCCCTGTTCGACTTCGCGACCTTCGCGCTCATGATCCTCGTGTTTCGCGCCCACGCCCCGCTGTTCCGATCGGGTTGGTTCGCCGAGTCGCTCGCCACGCAGACCCTCGTGATCTTCGTGATCCGCACTCGCCGCCGACCGTTCTTCACGAGCAAGCCGAGCCGGCCACTCGCGTACGCCGCCATCGGCGTCGTGCTCATCGGCGCCGCGCTGCCGATGTCGCCGCTCGCGCACACCTTGGGGTTCGCCCATCTGCCGTGGGCGTTCTTCGCGGCACTCACCCTGATGGTTGCGCTGTACATGTTCATCGTCGAGCAGGCCAAGACGTGGTTCTTCGCACGGAACGACCGTCGCGGACCGCCGCACCCTCGTGACCATCGACACCGCGTCCACCGACTCGCGGCGCGTTGGAGCCATCGCGGGCCGGTCGGCCTGGGCGCACAAGGACCCGCGGACCGGGCCGACAGGACCTTCGACCCTGCCTCTCGGCACCCTCGCGATGCCACGCTGAAGTCGTGATGAACGACACGACAGGCCCCAGCAAGCACGACGCCACTCAGCACGAACACGGCGAGTTCGCGAGCCGCACGACGGGTCCGATCGTCGTGGGCATCGACGGCTCCGAGCCGTCGGAGCGAGCTGTCGCGTGGTGCGCCGCGCATGCCCGCCACTTCGGTGGCGACATCGTCGTGGTGCACGCGATCGAGCTGCCTCCGATCGGCGCGTACAGCCAGTTCGGTCCCTCGATGCTGCCGCCGATGATGAGCGAGGAGCAGCGCGCCGAGCTGCGCGACGTGATCGCGCGCGACTGGTGCAAGCCCCTCGCCGACGCCGGCCTCACCTTCCGTGTGATGATGCTCGACGGTGTTCCCGCCGCCGTCATCCGCACCATCGCCGAGCACGAGGACGCGCAGCTCGTGGTGACGGGCCGCCGAGGCCGCGGAGGGTTCGCCGAGCTGCTGCTCGGCAGCACGAGCCATCAGCTCGCGCACCACCTCGGGCGGCCGCTCGTGATCGTGCCCTGAACATCCCGGCCGAATCGAGGAGGAACCGTGTCGGATGCCTGGCTCGAAGAGCTCGACGTGGATCAGTGCGTCGACTTGTTGCGCCACGCGGTCATCGGCCGCCTCGCCAGCGTGGTCGATGGATTCCCGGTCATCGTGCCCGTCAACTACCGACTCGTCGACGGCCCGGTGCCCTGGATCGTGGTGCGCACGCGTCCGGGTGGGGTGATCGAGCGCGGCTTCTCGCACGTGGGCTTCGAGATCGACGGCATCGACGCGTACCGCCACGAAGGCTGGTCGGTGCTCGCTCGCGGCACGCTGCGCCAGCTCAGCGACGCCGACGTAGCGGCCCGTGCCGGTCTCGACCCGATGCCGTGGCTCGATGCGGACCGCGACTCGTGGCTCGCCGTGGAACCGCTGACGATCACCGGGCGGCGCCTCCACGGAACCGAAGCGCAATGGGTGTTCCACGCTGCGGCCTATCTGTGACGGGCGCGCCGATCACGCAGCGCCTTCAGGCTGCCGGCACGCTGAACGTGAAGACCGCACCACCGTCGGACGCGTTCGCGACGCTCACCGTGCCGCCGTGCTCGTGCGCCACGCTCGCGACGATCGCAAGCCCGAGACCGGCGCCGGCCCCGACACGCGCCTTGTCGGCCTGCCAGAACCGATCGAACGCGTGCGCCAGCCCGTCGGCGTCGAGGCCGCGGCCGTGGTCGCGCACCGAGAGCACGGCCCGACCATCGACGCGGCGCGCCGTCACCTCGATCGGCGAGCGTTCGGGCGTGTGGTGCACCGCGTTCGCGATGAGGTTCCCGATCGCCTGACGGAGCAAGGCATCGTCGCCGACCACCGCGACCGGCTCGGGCGCATCGAGCGAGATCGGTCGATCGGGGGCCGACGCGGCCGCGTCACTGCATGCGTCGGCGGCGAGCACCGCAAGATCGACTGACTGCGGCTCGGTCGGGCGCGTCTGGTCGAGACGGGCGAGCAGGAGCAGGTCGTCGACGAGCAGCTTCATGCGCGCCGATTCCTGTTCGATGCGGCGCAGGATCGTCGGCAGGTCGACGCGTTCGGGATCGCCCACGCGGAACAGCTCGGCGAAGCCTTGGATCGACGTGAGCGGCGTGCGCAGCTCGTGGGACACGTCGGCGAGGAACTGGCGGAGGCGTTGTTCGGTGGCGTCGCGTTGCGCGAACGCCTCTTCGATCTCGTCGAGCATCGTGTTGAGCGCCACGCCGAGGCGGCCCACTTCGCTGGCGGCGTCGGTCGCCGCGACTCGTTGCGTGAGGTCGCCGGCCGCGATCGCGCCGGCCGTGCCGGCCATCGCTTCGATCGGCCGCAGTCCACGGCGCATGATCAGCCAGGCGCCACCGCACAGGATGACGAGCAGGCCGGCGCCGCCACTCACCTCGATGAGCACGAGTCGGCGCAGTGCGCCGGACACGTCGCTCATGGGTACCGCCACCACGACGCTGCGACGCGCACCGCCGCCATTCTCGTCGGGACCCGACGCAACGGTCACGTACACCCGCCACTGTCCGGAGCCTTCCGACGAACCCACCGTGAAGAAGCGCGACGGCGGCGCAGGAGCGATGCGCACCGGAAGATTGGGCTTCGCCGTGGTGCCGGAGAGCTGCGCGGTCACGACGACGCGCCCGTTGGCGTCGCGCAGCTCGGAGAAGGTGGACAGCGGCACCACCGGCGGCGCGCCGCCGAGGCTGCGAGCGGCGGTGGTCGACGTCGCCACCACGTTCGATCCCCTGGTGGTCGGGCCCGTGGTGGTCGGCCTTGTGGTGGTCGGGCTCGTCGTGGTCGGGGAGCCGGAGCCCGTCGGCTCGCGCGACCGTTGGTCCTGCTCGGTCAGCTGGCGAGTTGCGAAGGGCACCGCGGCGCGGATCTGGTCATCGAGCCGTTGATACTGCGAGCGGGCGTACAGGCTGTAGGTGACGACTCCGAATGCGCCGAGGCCCACGAGCATCAGCGCGAACAGCGCCACGACCAGCCGTAGACGCAGCGTCACGGTCGCCGCCGCGCGCGTCGTCGGCGAGCTCCCGATCCCGGCATGTGGTGATCATGCCCGAACCGGGAGCTCGCCCGGGGCAGAAGCGGCGCGGCGCACGGCACAGTCAGCTGCCGGAGCTCACGGTCACGGCCTTGGTCGTCGTGGCGTTGGTCGCCGCCGTCGCGCTCGTGGCCGTCGTCGCCTTGTTGGCGGCGGTGGTGCTCGCGCTCGACGCGGTACCGGCCGTCTGGCTCGTCGAGCTCGACGAGCTGGTGTTCGCGGCCATGAACCCCGTGAGGGCGACCATGGCGACCACGCTGCTCACACCGGCCACGCGCCGCGATTGCTGCGCGGGGTGGGGCCGGCGCTTGCGGGCGGGGCGCTCGCCGGGGCTCGCAGGGCTGTTGACGGGGGTGCTGGCCCTGGCGCTGGAGTTGGCCCTGGCGCTGGAGTTGGATTGTGCGGTCATCGTGGGCTCCGTTCCTGGCACCACTGCGGTGCTCATGGAACCCATGATCGGGCCGGATCCTCAGAGGATCCTTGGAAGCGCCTGGGTTGTCACGCCGACTTGCCGCCGGGGCGTGACCCTGAGCGCTGCGGGTCGCGTGCGGGGATCCTCGGCGGAACGCGCGGCGACGTCATCACGTCGTGGTCGTCGGCCTGCCAGACCCGCACGATCGTGAGCACCGCCACGCTCAGGAGTCCGACGGCCAGCACGAGCCGTAGCAGCGCAGTGTGGCGATCGGTTCCGGCCGTGACGGCGTGGATGGTGGCGAACGCGAAGAGCGGGAAGCTGAGGTAGTGCACCGCGCGCCACGCCTGCTTCGACAGCCGCTTGCGCAACAACGACGTGATCTCCACGGCCACGAGCATGTACATCGCGACGATGCCCCAGGCCACGGCGCCAACGTGCCATGAGCCCGTGTAGGGCACGAGCACGTTGAGCACGGTGAAGGTCACGAACTTGTCGAACAGGATCGAGACCACGTGCACCGCGGTGAACACCACGGAGAGACCGCCGAGGAAGCGATGGAGGTCGAGGAGCCAGTTCGGGCGCGGTCGCTTGCCGAACACCTTCGTGCTGAGCGCAAGGCCCCACAACACGCTCAACGCGAGCAGCACCCACGCAACGATCCCGCCGGAACGTGCCGCGTACCACCAGACCTTGTCGTTCACGACTGCTCCTCGGGCATCTCGAGCTCGATGTGTTCAGGGATCCCAGGACCGGCCACGAAGCGCCGCAGACCGTCGGTGGCGAGCACGTCGCCGTCGGTCGTCACGGCCAACGCTTCGGCACCCGTTCCGCCGACGAGCTGGAACACACGCGACGAACCCCGCAACAGCTCGGCCTTGGCAAGCACCTCGGCCATCCAGGCCTCGCCCGCGACCACGCTCACCAACGTGAGATCGCTCTGCGATGGCTCGCCCGTCCACGGGTCGATGAGATGGTGACGGCGCTGCCCGTCGACCGTCCAGTGCCGTCGCAACGTGGTCGAGGTGGCGACGGCGCCGTCGCCGATTCCCACGAGCACGACCGGCTCCCGGGCCAGCTGATGCTCGATCGCGACGGTCCACGCTTCGCCCACCGGCGGTCGGCCGCTCACGCGCAGATCGCCGCCGAGGTTGATGCACACACCGGCCGCGCCGGCGGCCATCGTCTCGGACGCGACGAGATCAGCAGCCAGTCCCTTGCCGATCCCACCCGGATCGAAGCCCACCCCTTCGGGAAGGCGCACCGTCGAAGCACCGACTGCGATCGCGGTCACGCCTTGGCGCAACGCGCTCGTGCCACCTGCGTTGTTCGCCGGCAGATCGTCGTACGAGCGGTCGTAACCGGCCCGGATCACGTCGCCGAGCACGGTCGGATCGAAGCCGCCGCCCGTGAGGCGCCACGCTTCCACGGCCCGATCCACGAGCAGCCGGGTGTCGGCACTCACTTCTACTTCGGAGCCGTGGTGCCGGTTCAGCTCGCAAACCTCACTCGTATCGATGAATCGACTCCATCGCTGCTCGAGCTCCGCGATCCTCGCGAGCGCCGTAGCGAGCAGCTCGCCGTCGTCACCCACCACGATGATGTGCGCATCGCTGCCCATCGCGCGCACGCGCGCCTCATGCACGTTCGCGTCGTCAGACGTTGTCGCCATCGCATCCCGGCCGTTCAACGTTCCGATTTCGTACGCAGCGTGTAGCCCACACCGCGCACCGTGTGGATGAGCGGCGGATCGACGAAGTCGATCTTGTGGCGAAGGTAGCTGATGTAGGTCTCCAGCACGCTCGCGTTGCCGGCGAACGTGTAGTCCCACACTTGCTCGAGGATCTGGTCGCGCGTGAGCACACGTCGTGCGTTGGCGAGCAGATAGTGCAGGAGCTTGTACTCGGTGGGCGTGAGATCGACCGGCTTGCCGGCCCGCCAGACGTCGCGCGTGTCCTCGTCGAGCTCGAGATCTGCGTACGACAAGCGATGCTCACCCGGACCGACGCCCGACGATCGGCGCAGCACAGCCTTCACCCGCTCGATCAGCTCTTCGATGCTGAACGGCTTGGTCACATAGTCGTCGCTGCCGATGCGCAAGCCCTCCACCTTGTCGGCAGTGGCGTCGCGCGCCGTGAGAAAGATCACGGGCACACGCGTACCGGCACCCTCGATCTGGCGCAGTCGGCGCGCCACCTCGAAGCCGTCGAGGTCGGGAAGCATCACGTCGAGCACGATGAGATCGGGGCGCTGCCGCTGAACAGCATCGAGGGCAGCACGCCCACTCGCAACGCGCTCCGTGTCGAAGCCGTTGTACGACAAGCCCATCGAGACGAGCTCGGTGATGTGCTCTTCGTCGTCGACGACCAAGATGCGCGGCTTGCGCGGCTCCTCCATCACCCAAGGATGCCACTCGTTGGTAAGCGACGTCGGAAAGCAGCGGTTCCGGAGGCCGAACGCGAGAGTCCCAGCGGAAACGGATGTCTCTCTGCGCCGACTCCAAGGAACGGGGGCGATGTTGGTGATGCCCCGAGATGCGGGGTGCGTTCCAAGAACAAGGAGCACCACCATGCGAGCAATGTCCCGTACACGTTCCTGGTTGATCGCCGGCGCCACCGCGGCCGGTGTCCTGATCGGAGCCGCCGGCATCGCCGGTGCCGCCACAAACTCCAGCACGACCGCGGCCTCGACGGGCTCGAGCGCGTCGACCAGCAGTGTGGCGGCCGCGGCGCCCGTCGACCCCGCGACGATGGCGCACGGTCCCGGCGAAACGCTGCTCACCGGCACGACCGCCGCCAACGTGAAGGCTGCCGCGCTTGCCGCGGTGCCGGGCTCGACCATCGTGCGCGTCGAGACCGATTCGAGCGGTGCGGCCTACGAGGCGCACCTGAAGAAGCCGGACGGTACCTACGTGACCGTGAAGTTCGACAGCAGCTTCAAAGTGACCGCCACCGACCAGGGCTTCGGCGGCGGGCCCGGCGGGACCCCGCCTGCGGCGCCGAGCAACTGAGCACGACGCTGCGCCACCAACCCCGAGCGTGTCACGCCACCATCGCCGATGGGCAACGAGACGTGACACGTTCGGGTTGGCGCGCGGGCGCACACCGCGACTGCTGCCGGCTGTTCACGCGACCGCGAGCTCGGCGAGCTTCAACACGGTGTTCCAGTTGCGGTACGTCGTCGGAATCCGCACGGCCCGGTCGAGGTACGCAGGCAGCTTGGCCCGCCCCATGCCATTCGGCAGATGCAGATAGAGCTCCCGTCCGCGGTGGGCCATCGCTTCCGGCGCGTAACGCTCCGCTTCGAGCTGCCGCATCGTGGCGGTCGGCGGCTTGTCGGCCATGAAGCCCACGTGGAGCGTCGAGACGTCGACGCCGGCGAACGGATTGGCGGCGATCACCGCGTCGAGCTCACGAGTGGTGCGCAACACGACCGCGCTGCGCACTCCGAGCTCACGCTCGACGGCTGCTTCGAGCGTTGCGGGCGCAACGGCCTTTGGCGCCGTGAAGATCACGTTGCCGCTCTGGATGAACGAGCTCACCTCACGAAGGCCGAGCGATTCGACCAGCGCGCGCAGATCGGCCATCGGCACCTTGTTCTTGCCGCCGACGTTGATGCCGCGCAGCAAGGCGACGTATCTGGGCACGGGCGACTCCGCGATCGATCCGGTCGGACCACGATCCTTGCCGCGCCCACGCGCCCGCGGCAACCAAGCCACCGTGGGACACACGACCCGTCTGATGGCGCGAGCAGGGCGTGCACCAGAGGTGCACGCCCTGTCGGGGATGCTCGCAATCGCTGCTGCGCGTCAGTTCGCGGCGAAGAACAGGAACAGGTTCGTCGGGATCGGGCCAACGACGTTGGGGTCCTTGGCGGCGATCAGGTTCTCGATGTACTTGTTCGAGCGGTGGGCCCGGATGTTGGCGTACACCGTCGGGCTGGTCACGCCGACAACCTTGACGTCCCAGTACTCGGGCTGGCCCTGGTTGTCATCCGCGATGAAGTGGTCGTGACCCGGCACCGCGAAGTTCTTGAGCGCCTCAGTGAGCTGCGCGTCGGTGAGGCTCGGGTACAGGGGCTTCAACGCCGGCTCGAGCCGGGTGAGGTCGATCGTGCCGGGGTGGTCGACGCACACGAGGCCGGCCGGGCAGTCCTGCATGTTCATCGGCACGGCGAAGCCGAGCGGCACCGTGATGTAGAGCGGGTCGTGCTGCGGCGACGGCGCCACGTTCCAGTTCGCGCCCGCCTCGCAACCGCTCGATGCGGCCGACGGGACGCTCGTGTCGCAGAAGAAGCCGTCTGAGTAGGTGAAGTTGACCGCGCGGCCCTGGTAGAAGGCCTGGGTCATACCGAACTCGTTCACGCCCCGACCGGTTTCCCGGGCGTTGCTCGAGGGTGAGCTCTGTGCGACCGCGACTCCGGCGCCGGCGATCGCCACCGCGGCGATCGCCAGCCCAGCGACGCGGCGGATACTGCGTGTGCTCTTCAACAAGGGAATTCCTCCGTGAGAGTCGTAGCGACGGTTGCCGCCCCAGCCGGCGAGTGCCGACGTGGAGGTGTCCGGAGCCGCGGCGCGGCGCGGATGACCTCGAGGCGATTTCCTCGGGATGTTGTGCGGCCATTGCGCGAGGCAGATACGCGAGACTCATGGTCGTGGCCGATGCACATACGCCCATGAGTGCCGAGACACAGGCCGCGTACCTCGAACGACTCGAGCTCGATGCCGAGCCCCCGTCGGTCGGTGCGCTCCATCGCCTGCACCGTCGCCACGTCGAACGCATCCCCTATGAGACGCTCTGGATCCACGGCGGCGAACCATGGGACATCGACGTCGCGCGCGCGACCACGCGCATCGCGAAGCTCGGTCGCGGTGGGTACTGCTTCCACCTCAATGGCGCGTTCAGCGAGCTGCTGCGATCACTTGGCTATGCGGTGACCCGTCATGTTGGTGGTGTGCACGGTCCCGATGGTCCCGATGCCGCGTCGATGAGCAACCACCTCGTGCTCACGGTGAGCGATCTGCCCACAGCAGAGAACCCGTCGGGATTCTGGTACGTCGACGCGGGCCTCGGCGACGCGCTCCACGAGCCGGTACCGCTGATTCCGGGCGAGTTCGTCCAGGGCCCGTTCCGCTTCGTGCTCGACGAGACCCCGGGCGAGATCGGCGACTGGCACCTCACACACGATCCGGCCGGCGGCTTCCCCGGCATGAGCTGGCGCACGACACCGGCCACGATGAACGAGTTCGCCGACCAGCACGAGTGGCTCTCGAAGTCGCCGGAGTCGGGTTTCGTGCGCATCGTGACGGTGCAACGCCGGGACGCGACGGGCGTGGACGTCCTGCGCGGGTTGATGCTCCTTCGCGTGGGCGAGGGCAGCGCGCCCACGGAACCGCTGACGGACCGCGGTGAGTGGTTCTCGGCGCTGCGCGATCGGTTCGACATCGACATCGACACGATCGATCCCGACGTGCGCGACGCGCTCTGGGAGCGGACGCGGGCGAAGCACGAGAAGTGGGAAGCGGCGGGCCGACCCGTTTGAGCCGCGTCGCTACGACGCGTGCTGGAGATCCATCTCCCACCACAGGAAGTTCGCGGTCTGGGTGAGGATCTGGCTGCGGAACTGCACGTAGGGCACGTGGCCCGCGCCCTGCAGCGGCTCGAGAAACGCGTCGAGACCGGCCGTTTGCGCGCTGTTCACGGTGTTCACCGCCCACTGGTATGGCACCGTCGTGTCGGCGGTGCCGTGGAACAACAGCGCCGGCGCATCGCCCGGCCCGATCGAGCTGAGCAGGTTCGCGCCGGAGAGAGAAACGGCCGCGCGCACCGCGCTCGCAGGGGTCTCCGCAGTGGCGTACCCGACCTGGAGAGCGACGATCGCGCCGGCCGACGATCCGCCGATAGCGATGCGATTCGGGTCGATGCCGTAGGCAGCGGCGTTGGTGCGCAGGAAGGTCACCGCGGTCTGTGCGTCTTGGGTCGCCTCTTGGATCGCGCTCACACACGTTGGGGTGGGGTTCGCCGCGGAGCAGCCGGCTGGTTCGAGCCGGTAGTTGATCGACGCGTTGACGTAACCCTCCTGCGAGAACGTGTTCGATTCGTCGACGAGCTCGGGCGACGTCTTGTCACCACCGCTGAACGAACCACCATGCACCCACACGATGGCCGGCCGGCTCGTATCGGTATCGGTCGCGGGCGGCGTGTACAGGTCGAGCGTGAGCGTGATGGTCTGGTTCGAGAGATTGACCGCGCTGCCGTAGACGATGTCGGCCGTCTTCACCACGCTCGTGAACACGGGGTCGCGGTAGCGAGCTGGAGCGGCACCCGGCGGGATCATGTTCGGGAAGTCGCAGCCGCCGACCACCACGAGCGCGGCAACTGCGAACAACAAGTGGCGGCGACTGCGCATGACTGAACGCTACCGAACAACGCACGCAGAGCACAGAGCCCCCGCGCTGCTCGTCCGCGTGCACCATGCCGCTCAGACCGAACGGCCCCAAGGGAAGCCGGAGTCTCGGGTCGTCGCGCGCTGGTGCCGATGGGTCGCGTATCCGCACCGATTGGAGCCCGCGGAAATGGTCGGTCGCCACGCGGTTGGAAGACGCACACTCGTCGCGCTCACGATCGCCGGCACGGCTCACCGTGAACCTCACGGCAACCACCAACCGTTCCATTGAGCAACGCCGGCAAGTCGGTGCACGTTCGCACCTTGGAAGAGCTTGCTCCCGCGCCTGCGATGCTCAGCGCGTTGGCGAGCGAGCTCCGCACTCACGTCGCTCGTTATCGGATCCGGCACGTTCTCGAGCGAGCTGCAGCCGGTTCAAGGGAGAGAAGTACACCGGCTGTTCCGTCAGCCAAGAGCGCCGGTCGGCATGGCCGCGGGTGACGGCGGGGGCGCGTTCACTCGTGCGTACAGTCGGGTCCAGGCGTTCGTCCCCTTCTGTCCGACCTGCCTGATATACGCATATCTTGGTGATATCGATGCCGATGCTCGAAGGGTGAGAGGGCTTCGTAGTCGCGGTATCTGGTCGGAACTCGACCAATTCGCACAGTGGGAGTCCTGGCTCGGCGAGCTTGCCACAGCGATCATCGTGACCGACGTTGCCGGCGACGTCGTGATCTGGAATCAGGCCGCCACCGACCTGTTCGGGTGGAAGGTCGACGAAGCTCTCGGCCGCCGGGCTGTCGATCTCGTCCTCGATCCGGCGTTCGAGCTCGACGCGCTCGCCGTCCGCATGTCGGTGGTCGTAAGTCGCCGATGGTCAGGCGACGTCGAGTGCACGCATCGCAACGGCGCCCTCTTGCCCATTCATCTGACGATCACCGCGGTGTACGGCGACGACGGGACTGTCGTCGGCTTCGTGAGCGAATCGCGCGATGACTCCGATCTCCACGATGCTCGGGAGCGTGCGCGTAACACCGAGCACATGTTCACGTCGTTGCTGCTGCGCACCGCCGACGTCGCGTATGTCACCGATCAGCACGGGCTCATCAAGCACGTGGTGCAAGCCGACGATTCTGCGCTCGGCTACTCGCCCGATGAGCTGGTCGGCACCAGCGGTCTCTCCCTGACCCATCCCGACGACGTGCTCGCCCTCTTGTCCGCGTACGCGGAGGTCGCGGCGGACCCGTCAGCGCGCCCGAGCACGCTCTATCGAGCAGCCGCCAAAGACGGCTCCTGGCACTGGCGCGAGATGCGGATGTCGAACCTGCTCGACGATCGGGTCGTCGCGGGCATCGTGTGCAACGTGACCGACCTCACCGACCAGCAGCATCTCCTCCGAGAGCTCCGCGCGGCCGAGGCTCGCCAGGCGGCGATCGTGGCTCGATCTCGCGACATCACGTTGTTCTCCGACGCCGAAGGCACGATCCAATGGGCGAGCCCGGTCGCGCCGGAGCTCATGGGCGGAAGCCCCCAGAGCCTGGTCGGCCGCAACGGCTTCGACTTCATCCACCCTGACGATGTCGATCGCGTGATCACCGAGCTCTTCACGATGGAGGAGGTGGGCGACCACGTTCGCACCGAGTTCCGGATCGTCGATCCTCAGGGTGAGCTGCGATGGGTCGAAGAGGATGCCACGTACCTCATCGATGACCCGGACGTCGGTTACGTGGTATCGAACATCCGCGACATCACCGATCGGAAGAACGCCCAAGAGGCGCTCGAACGAAACGCACTGCACGACCAGCTGACCGGCCTGCCAAATCGATTGCTCTTGATGAACCGGCTCGAGCAGCTGATCGAGCGCAACGGCGCGGCGGCTGTGCTGCACATCGACATCGACAACTTCGGCGAGGTGAGCGACTTGCTCGGCCACGCCGCGGGAAGCCAGCTCGTCGCTCATGTCGCTGAGCGCTTCGCCGCCGTATCCGAAGAGCTGCCGTCGACGCTCGCCCGCGTCGCCGACGACCAGTTCGTGTTGCTGTGCGACGAGGTCGGTGACGCCATCGCTGCGGTGTCCTACGCCGAGCGCCTCCGGGCGCGCCTCGTCACGCCGATCCGCCTCGGCGAGACCGAGGTGTTCGTCACCACCAGCATCGGCGTAGCACTCAGCCCGGGCGACGCCACCGAGCTCCTGCGCGACGCGCGTGTCGCGTCGCAGCAGGCCAAGCAGCACGGCCGCAACCGAGTCGTCATGTTCGAGGCGCGGCACGACGAGCCACAGCAACACCGGCTCGACGTCCAGAGTGAGCTTCATCACGCCCTTCGGCGCGGCGAGCTCGTCGCGTGGTACCAACCCATCATCGACCTGCGGACCGAACATGTGACGGGAGTCGAAGCGCTCGTCCGGTGGAACCATCCGGTTCGCGGGCTTCTCGGTACCGAGCACTTCATCGATGTCGCCGAGGCGTCCGGACTCATGCGGGCGCTGGGAGCGCGAGTGCTGCAGCAGGCCTGCACTGCAGCGGCCTCGTGGCGCGACGCCGGCTTTCCTTTGCACATCTGCGTCAACGCCGCCGCCGCCCAGCTGAGCAGCATCGACTACGTGATCGAGATCGCCGCGGCGCTCGAGGAACACGCCATCGACCCGGATCAGCTCACGATCGAGATCACCGAGACCGCGGCCATGCGCGTCGCCGACAGCCTCGCGAACCTGCACCGCATCCGGGAGCTCGGGGTACACCTCGCGCTCGACGACTTCGGCACGGGCTACTCCTCGCTGTCATTCCTTCGCGAGCTACCGGTCGACTCGATCAAGATCGACCGCTCCTTTGTCGGCGGGATCGCCACGAGTCCGCGCGATGCGTCGATCGTCGAGGGCGTGATCGCCATGGCGAATGCCCTCGGATTCGGAGTCGTCGCCGAGGGCGTCGAGCGTGCGGCGCAGGCCGCCGCGCTGCGCCAGATGGGCTGCCGCGCGGCGCAAGGTTTCCTCTGGTCGCGGGCGGTGCCCATGCTCGAGGTCCGAGACGTCGCACGCGCCATCGCCGGCGACGCGGACGAGGTTGCGAATCAGGTTTGAGCGGCGGTCGGGAACGCGGCCAGCGCTTCGGTGAAGCGCGCTTCCACGATCGCTCGTTCACCCCCGTTGGGGAGGATCCAGAACTCGCCGGCCCGGATCGCTTCCAAGGTGCGCGCCGCGACATGGGCCGGGGTGGCTCCTTCGGGTGTGGTGAACATGCTCTTGATCGCCAAACGCATGGCCTCGGCGTCGTCGGTGCGTGATTCGGTACCGAGCGAAGCGGGCCGGCCGCGCTCCGACTCCATCACGCGCGTGTCGGTCGCGCTCGGACAGAGCACACTCACCCCGATCGGCAATCCGTACGCGGCGCATTCCTGACGCAGTGTCTCCGAGATCGATACGACCGCTGTCTTCGACGCTGCGTAGGGACCGATGAACGCGACGCCGCTCATCAGGCCGCCCATTGATGCGGTGTTGACGATGTGCGAGGGAGTCGCCTGACGGCGCAGGATCGGCAGGAAGCTCGTGATCCCGTGCACGACTCCCCACATGTTGACGTTGAACACCCAGCGCCAATCGTCGAGGGTCTGGTCCTGGATCAGGTTGAAGGTGGAGACGCCCGCGTTGTTGCACAACACGTCGACGCGTCCGAAGCGCTCGACCGCGCTCTGCGCGAGGTGCTCCACGGATCCCGGATCCGACACGTCGACGGTCACCGCCAGCGCGTCGGCGCCGGCACCGCGCAGCTCGTCGGCAACCGCTTCGGCTTCACGGCCGTCGAGGTCGGCGAGCACGACGGCCGAGCCCGCGGCCGCGAAAGCCTCGGCGAGCGCGCGTCCGATGCCGCTGGCCGCGCCGGTCACAACCGCGACGCGCCCGGTGCCGATCACCGCGTCATCCCGTTCCGTCATGGCGACAACCCTCTCCGCAGGCGTTCGGGACACGAGCCCGGGACACGAGCCTCGGGCGAGATTACACTGTAATCACGTCGCGATATCTGCAGCGCGACCGGACCCTGCGACATGACCCGGCGACAGGACGCACGATGGCCTGGGATTTCGAGACCGACGCCGACTTCGAAGCGCAGCTCCAGTGGATGCGCGAGTTCATCGATGCGCAGCTGATCCCGCTCGAGCCGATCTACGGCGGGCTCCCGGCCGACGAGTGGCGAGTGGTGCAAGACCACCTCCGCGACCAGGTCAAGGAACGTGGGCTCTGGGGTGCCTTTCTCGACCCCGCGCTCGGTGGCGCCGGCTTCGGCCAGCTCAAGCTGGCGTTGATGTCGGAGGTGATCGGCCGCTGCATGATGTCGATGGGCATCTTCGGGGTGCAGGCGCCCGACAGCGGCAACATGGAGCTGCTCGCGCACGGAGCCACCGAAGCGCAGAAAGAGCGCTGGCTCTGGCCGAACTTGCGCGGTGAGATCTCGAGTGCCTTCGCGCTGACCGAACCGTTCCTCGCCGGTGCCGACCCGACGGTGATCGCCACGACCGCGGTCAAGGACGGCGACGAGTGGGTCATCAACGGCCACAAGTGGTTCATCACCAACGCGTCGGTCGCCGACATCGTGTTGGTCTTCGCCGAGACGAGTCCCGAAGGGCGCCCGCACCGCCACGCGTCGGTGTTCGTCGTGCCCATGGACACACCGGGACTCGAGATCGTGCGCGACATCGCCACGATGGCGCACCCAGACGTCGAATACGGCCAGACCGGTAACCACGCGGAGCTCTTGTTCCGCGACTGTCGCGTTCCCGCCGATCACCTCATCGGTCAGCCCGGTGACGGGTTCGTCCTCGCGCAGAAACGACTCGGTGGCGGGCGCATCCATCATGCGATGCGGTGGCTCGGTCAAGCGCAACGATCGCTCGACATCATGTGCGAGCGCGCGGTGTCGCGCAGCTCCCACGGCAAGCTGTTGGCCGGCCATCAGATGGTCCAGGACTATGTGGCCCTCTCGCACATGGAGATCCAGGCCGCGCGACTCCTCACGTTCCAGACCGCGTGGAAGGTCGACAAGTACGGCGCCTCAGCCGTGCGCGCCGATCTCGGGATGATCAAGGCGCACGTGTCGAAGGTCGTGCTGGCCGTGCTCGATCGCACGATCCAAGTGTGCGGTGCCCTCGGGTACTCGAGCGACCTGCCCGTCGAGTCGTGGTATCGCTCCACCCGTTTCGGACCGATCGGCGATGGCCCCGACGAGCTGCACAAGTCGGTGCTGGCGCGAACGTTGCTCAAGGGCTACACGCCCGTCGAAGGCTGGCCGACGGAGCACATCCC
This sequence comes from Acidimicrobiia bacterium, assembly GCA_017882905.1. Lineage (GTDB taxonomy): Bacteria > Actinomycetota > Acidimicrobiia > IMCC26256 > PALSA-610 > Chersky-683. Next base: position 16,377 of record JADGOO010000153.1, read on the forward strand.
GAGCCGGCGCCCGGCGGCAGAGGCGAAATGGCGCGAGCTGAAGCAGCGGGCCGGGATCCCCGAGCCGTGACCGACACCGCGGCGTTGCAGCGCTTCCTCGACGACACCCTCGGCGAGACCGCGACGATCACGGTGACGCCACTCACGGGAGGAGGGTCGTGCGACGCGTTCGCGATCGATCGCGCAGACGCGCATTGGGTCTTGCGGCGCGCGCCGCGGTACAGCAACGTCGCGGGCGCGCACGACGTGCTGCGCGAATACGAGATCCTCGACGCGATCAAGGATCAACCGATCGCGATCGCGCGCCCCGTCGTCTCGTGCGACGACCCGCGCGTGTTCGGAGCACCGTTCTACGTGATGCAGCGCATCGACGGCTTGCCGATCTTGACCCACGTCCCCGAGCGCTGGGCTGCGGAACCAGCGTCGCACGGTCGCGCGCTCGAGGAGCTCATCGACGCGCTGGTCGCCATCCACGCCGTCGATTGGCGTGCGTGCGGACTCGGGCATCTTGCCCATGCCGGCGACTACCTCGCGCGTCAGATCACCCGGTGGTCCGCGCAGCTCGCCGCGTATGAGAGCCGCGAGATCCCCGCCGCGACGCGCATCGCGGCCTGGCTCGACGCGAACCGGCCTCCCGAGCAGGCGAGCGCGCTGTGCCACGGCGACTACAAGCTCGACAACGTGCTGTTCGACCCCGCGTCGCCACCGAGGCTCGCGGCAGTTGTCGATTGGGAGATGGCCGGAATCGGCGACCCGCTGGTCGATCTCGCGTGGGCGTTGATCTTCCATCCGGGCCCCGACGGCACCATTCATCTCGGCATGTCGAAAGAGCCCAAGTTCGCGTTGGACTCACTGCCGAGTCGCAGCGTGCTCGTCGACCGCTACGCGCGGCAGTCGGGGCGCGACACGACGGCGATCGGGTGGTACGACGTCTTCGCGCGATGGAAGCTCGCGATCGCACTCGAAGGCAGCTACGCGAAGTTCGTGCGCGGGCAATCCGACAAGCCGATCCACGAGTTCTTCGGGTTGCAGGCCGACCTGCTGCTCCAGACTGCCGGCACCATCATCGAGACGGGACGCGCATGAGCGGATCAGACGCCACGACGATGCGAGCGTGGCAGGTCACGGGAGCCGGCGAACCGATCGACGTGTTGCGCGCGGCAGAGGTCGCGGTGCCCGATCCCGGCCCCGGCCAGATTCGGGTGCGCGTCACCGCGGCAGGCATCGGGTTGCCCGACGTACTGATGTGTCGCGGCACATACCCGCTCACCCCACCATTGCCGTTCACGCCCGGCCAGGAAGCAGCGGGTGTGATCACGGCCGTCGGCGCCGGAGTCGAGCGCGCGATCGGGAGCCGCGTCATGTTCGTGAGCGCGTTCTACGACGGCCACGGATCCTTCGCCGAGCAGTGCCTCACACTCGCGGCCACCGCGTTCGCCGTGCCCGACGGACTCGACGACGCCGAGGCAGCCGGCTTCTGGATCCCGCACCTCACCGCCTGGACCGGACTCGTGGAGCGCGGGTGCATTCGCGCGGGTGAATCGCTCGCCGTCCTCGGCGCGGCCGGTGGCAGCGGTATCGCGGCAGTGCAGCTCGGACGCGCGCTCGGAGCGCGGGTCATCGCCGTCGTCGGCGATGACGAACGGGCCCAGTTCTGCTTGGGCCTCGGCGCCGATGTAGCCGTCAAGCACACCGACGGACCGCTCGCGCCCGCGCTGCGGGCGGCAACGGACGGCCGCGGCGTCGACGTGATCTACGACCCCGTCGGCGGCGCGATGGCCGAAGATGCCGTCGGGTCACTCGCGCGCAACGGACGCCATCTGCTGGTCGGCTTCGCCGCCGGACGGTGGCCCACGATCGCGGCTCACGATCTCGTGATCGCCAACACGTCGATCGTGGGTGTGTTCGCCGGCGGCCAGTCCCAAAGCGAGCTCGACGAGACCCATCGCGCGCTGTCCCGACTCATCGCCGACGGCAGCCTGCGCAACGCCGTTACCGACACGCCCACGTTCGCTGAGCTCCCGAGCGCGCTCCAAAGGCTCGCCGACCGCCGCGTCGTCGGGAAGCTGGTGATGGTCCCGTGAGCGGCAAGGCCGATCTCGACCTCGATGCCGACGAGATCGTCACCGCGGCCGTCGAGATCTTTCGCGAGTCGGGTCTCGATGCGGTGAGCATGCGCAGCGTGGCCACACGGCTCGGCGTGTCTCCGGTCCCGCTGTACAGCCGGATCGGCAACAAGGAGGCGCTCGTCGACGCCATCGCCGACCGCATCTTCGCCGAGGTCGCGCCGCCGCGTGTCGACGGCGAGACCTGGGACAGCTACGCGATCCGCTGGGCCGCAGCGATGCGGTCGCAGCTCGTCCCGGCGCGCGAGAGCCGGCTCATCCTGTCGCTCGGTCGCGACGCATTCGTCGACGCGTCACGACCACTCGTCGACGCCATGCGCCGCGACGGCTTTCCTGCCGATGCCGCGGTCCAAGCGTGCCGATTGCTGATGTGGGCGACCATCGGCTTCGTCGCGGTCGAGTCGGGTGCGCGGCCGCCGCGACGGCCGAAGCGCGTACGACCCGGCGGCGACGCGGGCGGCATCGACGCCGCCGAGATCGACACCCTGTTCAACATCCACATCCGGCACCTGATCGACGGCATCGCCCGAGACGCAGCCGCAGAACGATCGGCGGATACATGACGCTCCCGAGCTTCAACGCGACCGACAAGGTCGTGGTCGTGACCGGGGCCAGCAAGGGATTGGGCCGCGCGATGGCGTTGGGCTTCGCGGAGGCCGGCGCGGATGTTGTGGTCGCGAGCCGCAAGATCGAGGCGTGCGAGCGCGTCGCCGAGGAGATCCGCGCGCTCGGACGGCGCGCGTTGCCACTGCGATGCCACGTGGGCGACTGGAACGAGTGCGACGCGCTCATCGCCGCGACCGTCGCGGAGCTCGGCCGCATCGATGTGCTCGTGAACAACGCCGGCATCGCGCCGGTCCCACCGTCGTTGCTCGAAGTGACCTCCGACCTGTTCGACAAGACGATCGCCGTGAACCTGAAGGGTCCGCTCCGACTCACGGCGCTGGCCGCCGAGCACATGACGGCGGGTGGCTCGATCATCAACATCAGCTCGAAGGCGTCACTGCACGCGCTGCCGTTCACCGTCGTGTACGCGGCGGCCAAAGCCGGCCTCAACGCGCTCACCAAGGCGGCGGCCGCCGAGCTCGGGCCGCGAGGCATCCGTGTGAACGCCATCGTCTGCGGCACGTTCCACACCGACAGCTTCGATTCGGGGATGCCCACCGAGATGCAGGCCCAGATGGCAGCGGGCATCGCCCTGCGGCGCATCGCCTCAGCCGACGAGATCGTGGGAACCGCGCTCTATCTGGCGAGCGATGCCGCCTCGTACCTCTCCGGCGAGCTGCTCGTGCTCGACGGCGGCTGACCGGCCGCGCTCACGCGAGCAGTGACTCGAGCGCG
>JADGOO010000154.1 GCA_017882905.1 Acidimicrobiia bacterium
CTGCGCCATGCGCGCGGTCTGGAGGCGGTGCGCGATCAGGATCGTGGTGCGCCCGTGCGCGGCGACCCCCATCGCCGCGTTCACCGCGGCTTCCGTTTGCAGGTCGAGGTTCGACGTGGCTTCGTCGAGCAGCAGGATCGCCGGGTCGACGAGATGCGCGCGTGCGAGCGCGATGAGCTGACGCTGCCCGCTCGACAGCGATCGACCCCGTTCGCTCACCGGCGTGTGATATCCGAACGGCAACGAGGCGATGAAGTCGTGTGCGCCCACGGCACGCGCCGCGGCCTCGACCTCGGCGTCGGTCGCCGCGCGCCGACCGTACGCGATGTTGTCGCGGATCGTGCCGGAGAACAGGAAGGCCTCCTGGGGGACGATGCCCAGCCGGCCGTGATACGCGACCGGGTCGTAGTCGCGTACGTCGATGCCATCCACGAGCAACGACCCTTCGGTCACGTCGTAGAAGCGCGCGACGAGCTTGAGGATCGTCGACTTCCCGGCGCCCGTCTCACCGACGAGCGCGACGCTCTGGCCGCGCGGGATCACGAGATCCACGCGGCGCAATGCGTCGTGGACGGTGTTGCGATAGCGGAACCGCACGCCGCGCAGCTCGATGTTGCCCGTGAGCGTCTCGGGTTCGATGCCGTGCTCGGGCGGCGGGACCGAGGTGTCCGTCTCGAGCAACGTGCCGATGCGGTCGAACGACACGCTGGCCTGCTGCCACGCGTCGAAGACCTGCGACAGCTGCTGGATCGGGGAAAAGAAGAGGTCGAGGAACAGCAGGAAGGCGATCAGCGCGCCTTCGGACACGCCGTGGTGCAAGTAGAGCGCGGAGCCGGCACCGAGGACGAGCGCGGCGGCGAGATCCGAGAGCATCTCGACGAACGGGAAGTAGATGGCCACGAGTCGCTGTGCGCCGAGGCGCGCATCGAGGTAGCCACGCGACACCTCTTCGAACTTGGCCTCGTTACGACCTTCGCGCACGAATGCCTGAGAGACGCGCACGCCCGACAGGTTCTCTTGCAGGTTCGCGTTGACGACGGCGATGCGCTCGCGCGCCATCTCGTATGCCTTCGTCGACTGGTGCCGGAACCACAGCGTCATCGCAATCAGCGGCGGCAACGTGATCGACGCGATGAGCGCGAGGCGTGGACTCATCACCACGAGGAAGAAGCCGACGCCGACGAAGGTGACGAGGTTGACGAGCGCGGTTACCAACCCGGTCTGGAGCAGCTGGCTGATGGCATCGACATCGGTGGTCATGCGCGTCATGACGCGTCCGGCCATCTCATGGTCGTAGAAGTCCATGCCGAGGCGTTGCAGGTGCGCGAACACCTTGATGCGCACGGCGAACAACATGCGCTCGGCGACGCGCCCCATCGTGCGCTGCTCGGCCCACATGATCCACCAGTCGACGAGCGTGACCAGGAGGAAGCCTGCGGCCGCGACCATCACCGGCGCGAGCGACACGCGGCGCACGCCATGGTCGATCGCGATGCGGATGAACACCGGGCCCAGCAACGTGGCCACCGCGTCGAACGCCACGAGCACCAGGGCGAGGGTGAGGCCCCGGCGGAACCGGCGTGCGAAGCGACCGAGCGTGAACGGCGTCTCGGCCTGCACCTCGCGCTCGATGTCGACCCGCGGCCGTTGGTCGGCCGGCTCGAGGGCCGCGACCTTGGCAAGCAGCTCGGGCGTGGCTTCGAGACGGCCCGCGAGCTGGGCCATCCCGCCGGCCGCGCCGCCGCCCCCGGCGCCGGGTGGACCGATCCGACCCACCGAGTCGAGCGCGGGTTGGCGAATCTCCCGGCCCAGCTCCTCGGCCGTGGGCACGCGCCAGGCCGCGGCCGTCACGATGGCGTCGCTGTCAGCGTTGCCGTCTCCGTGGCCGTTGCCGGCGCGGGCAGTCACCGTGGTCGTCGCGTCGGAGGCGTCGAGCCCCTCGAGGTCGTCACCACCCGCGAGCAGGCCGCGGTACGTGGCGTTGCGCGCCCACAGCTCGTCGTGGGTTCCACTGTCGAGCACCTTGCCGTGCTCCACCACCACGATCCGGTCGGCGAGCGCGAGCGTGGACCGCCGGTGCGCGATCAGCAGCGTCGTGCGCGTGCCGAGGAGCCGCCGCAGGGTCGCGTGGATCTCCTCCTCGACGCGCGCGTCGATCGACGACGTCGCATCGTCGAGCAACAGCACCTGCGGGTCGGAGATGAGCGCCCGGGCCAGCGCGATGCGTTGGCGTTGGCCACCGGAGAGCGTGAGCCCTTGCTCACCGACCACCGTGTCGTAACCGTTGGGCAGGGCGAGCACGAACTCGTGGGCCTCGGCGGCGCGCGCCGCGGCCTCCACCTCGGCCCCCGTTGCGTCGGGGCGGCCGAACGCGATGTTGGCGTGGATGGTGTCGGAGAACAGGAAACTGTCCTCGAACACCACCCCGATCTGCTGGCGAAGGCTGGCGAGCGTCACGTCGCGCACGTCGACGCCGTCGATGCGAACGGAGCCCTCGAGCACGTCGTAGAAGCGGGGCAACAAGAGCGCGACCGTCGACTTGCCTGATCCCGACGCGCCCACGAGCGCCACGGTCTCACCCGGCTCCACATGCAACGTGAACCCGGCGAGCACCGGCTCGGCCTTCGTGTAACCGAACCGCACCGCGTCGAAGTCGATCGATCCGCTGACGCGCGGCATCGGTTGCGCATCGGGATGGTCCTCGACGAGCGGCGTGCAGTCGAGCAGGTCAGCGATGCGCTCGACGCCGGCCCGGGCGAGCTGGCCCACGGTGAGGATGGCGGCCAGCATGCGCACCGGTGCCATCAGGTTGAGCATGTACGTGCTGAACGCGACGTACGTGCCGATCTGGATCGACCCACGGACCGCGAGCCAGCCACCGACGGCGAGGCCGATCACCTGCCCGAACGCCGGGATCGTCTGCATCACCGGCGACAGGCGCGCCTGCACGTCGACGAGCCGCACGCGCGATCCGTAGAGCCGTTCGCCTTCGGTGATCAGACGCTCGAGCTGTTGGGACTCCTGGCCGAAGCCCTTCACGACGCGCACGCCAGTGACGGACTCCTCGACCACAGTCGCCACATCGCCCGCCTTCTGCTGCGCGTCCCAGCTGGCCGGGAACACGCTCGTGCGGAGCTTCAAAGCGGTGAACAAGAGGAGCGGACCGACGGCGAGGAGCAACAGCGTGAGCAGTGGCGACAGCACGAGCATGATGCCGATCGATACGAAGAACATGACGATGTTGCCCATGCCGATCGGCATGAACTGCAACAGGCCCTGTACGAGTCCGATGTCGGAGCTGGCCCGGCTCACGAGCTGCCCGGTCGAGAGCTCGTCGTGCGTAGCGAAGTCGAGGCGCTGGAGCTGGCGGAAGACCGCCGTGCGCAGGTCGTGCTGCACGTCGAGCGCGATGCGCCCGCCGCGGTAACGGCGCAGGTACGACAGCGCGAAGCGCGTGACGCCGATGAAGATCAGTGCACCGAGCCACGGAGCGAGCGGCCGCTTGTGGTGCAGGATGACGTCGTCGATGATCACCTTCTGGATCGCAGGCGCGATCGCAGCCAAGGTGGTGCCGCCGATCGCGACACCGAACGCGACCGCCGCATGGCGCTTGTGCGGCGCCATCCAACGGATCAGCAGGCGAATCCAGCCCTTCGGGCGAGCCTCGACCGGTGCGCTCATCGTTCGGGCTCCTGGGTGAGCCGGGCCGCCACTCGTTCGTGCCACTCGCTGCGCACGATGCCGTCGAGCTCCGCGAGCGCGTCGAGGACTACGTCGCGGTGCTCGAGCTGATCGAGCAGGCGCCCCACTTCCGCCGCCATCGCCGCTTCGCTCGCGGCGAGGGCGTCGCGTCCGGCCGGGGTGATCACGAGCTGCGTGGAACGTCGGTCACCGGCCACCGCGTGGCGCTCGAGCGCGCCGCGCTCGACGAGCGCGTCGACGATCGCGCTCACTGTGGGCTTCGTGAGCGCGAGCCGGCCCGCGAGCACGGTGGCCCGCTCGTCGCCGCGCGCCACGAGCGAGAGGATCCGGTACTGCGGCAGCGACAGGTCGTGGCTCGATCGCTCCATCACCCGAGCGAGCATGGCCAGGGTGCGCACGGCACCCCTCGTGCTAGGGGCTGCGGACGCTGATTCGGTCGGCACACCGTCAGCATACCGAATGGTTCGTGGGGCGAACTATCTGCTCCGAACCCGGCATCCGCCGGTCCGGGCCCGTCAGCTCTGCACGACACCGCCGTCGAGGTGCAGCGTCTGGGCCGTCATCCACGCCGCCTCGTCGGAGGCCAGGTACACACACAGGGCGGCCACGTCGGTCGGGCGACCACACCGTCCGACCGGGACACTGCGAGCGAGAGCGGCCGTGACCTCGGAGCTGGCCGTCTCCATGAGGCCGATCGCGATGGTGTTGGCCGTGACGCCGAGCCGGGCGTGCTCGATCGCCAGATGGCGCATGAAGCCGATGGCGCCGCCCTTGCCTGCCCCGTACGCGGCCACACCGAGCCGGAGCCCCACGAGCCCGGCGCCCGACGAGATCGTGATCACCCGCCCGAACCCTCGATCGCACATGCCACCGATCACCGTGCGCGAGCAATGGAGCACGCCGTACAGGTTCACGTCGATCGGGCCGCGCCAATCAGACGGCTCCGACTCGCGAAACGGCGTGGGGTGCATCGGTTCCGCGCCGCCGTTGCCCGCGTTGTTCACCAGCACGTCGATCGCGCCGAGCTCGGCTTCGACCTCGGCGATGCCCGCCACGACCGCATCGTGATCGGTCACATCGAAGACCACCGGAACTGCCCGTCCATCGGCCCCGGCGATCGCCGCGGCGATCGCCTCGGCCCGATCGAGATCGAGATCGTTCACCGCCACGGCCGCGCCACGCGCGGCGAGCGCGGCGGCAATGCCGGCGCCCACGCCTTGGCCCGCTCCGGTGACCAGGGCTACCCGACCGTCGAGTCCGAACACGCCGGCGACGCTACTGATCCGGCGGTCGCGGCGCTCGGTGCCCCGATCGTGGCTTCCGGCCCTGCGCCGAGGGCCGAACGGCTCCTCTGTCGGCGAGCGGCGAGTGCCGATACTCCCCACATGCAGCACGGTCCGGGGGCGGAGCCATCAGCCCACGGCCCCACACGAATCCGGCGGCGGCCATGGAACCGGATGGGCCCCGCGCTGATGGCCACCCTCATGGTCCCGTTCATCGTCTTGAGCGCGATCGGGGCGGTCGGTGCCGCACACCACTACCGCAACGCGAACCGGGTGTCGAGCGTGGTGAGCCAGACCGGACGGGTGCGGGGCACCCTCAACCTGTACGCGGCACTCGTGGGCGAAGCATCAGCTTCGGAGTCGGTCGTGGTGGCGAGGGCGACGCACGTGCCGCTCGCGGTGGCCAGCCGGGTGATCGGAATCGACATCGAGGCACAGCTCCGGATCGCCCGCGCGCACGACGACACGGCGATCGCGGCCGCCGGGCCATCGATCCTCGGCGCGCGCGTCTACGGGCTCGTGGCCCTGCGGTCGCAGATGGATCACGGCACGGCGAGCGAGCCCGCCGTCCGGTCGTTCTTCCACGCCGGCCTCGCCGCGGCCGAAGCGGCGTGGACGGTGCAGCTGGGGGCACTCACGCGGATCTCGGCCGGCACCGTGGGATCGGCAGACCTGCGCCGCGCCGTCGCGGGCATGGCCGACGCGGTCGACGCCTACATCTCGGGGGCGAAGATGGCCTCAGCCGCGTCCGCTCTCTCGGTACCGGGCGTTCCGGGCGCATCGACGGGGGCGACCGACCTGGCGGCGGCCAACGCCATCTACACCCGCGCCGCGGCGCGCTTCGACGCCGAGCTCCAAGGGCACGGGCGCGCCGCGTGGCAACAGCTCATCCTCCGAGACAGCGACGTGCGCAGCTTCGAGCGGTTCTTGGCCCGGCTCGCGCAGGCTCCTGGAGCGAAGCCCAGGCCGCTCACGGTGCCCGAGATCGTCTCGACGTTCCGCTCCGGTCGGATCTTCGAAGATCACCTCCGGCGCGTGGGCGACGCCGCCGAGGACGACATCGCGCCGCTCGCGCAGCAGCTGCGCATCGACGCGCAGACCGGGCTCGAGCGTTATCTCCTCGGACTCGGCATCCTTGCCGCCCTCAGCGCGGCGGTGCTCGTGGCCGCGGCGCGCAAGATCGTGATCCCGCTGCACCGACTCGCGGAGCGAGCCGCCGAGGTGAGCACGGGAGTGATCAACGGCGACCAGCTCGATACGCACGGGTTCTACGAGGTGGCGTCGGTGAGCGCGGCGTTCAACGAGATCTTGGCCAATCTCAGGGCGCTCGAGGCAACCTCGCTCGCGCTCGCCAGTGCGGATGTCGACAACCCGGTGGTCGCCGAGAAGGTCCCGGGCCGCATCGGCGACTCACTGCGCCACTCGGTCGATCTGCTGCGCGAGTCGATCCGCGACAATGAAGAGCTGCGCCGCGATCTCACCAGCAGCGAGATCCGGTTCCGCGAGCTCGCCGACGCGTCTCCCGACATCATCTGGCGGTTCGCACGCGACCCGAGGCCGCACTTCGAGTACTTGAGCCCGTCGTTCGAGACGACAACGGGCCTCACGGCGAGCGAGGTCGAAGCCGACTTCGGCCTGTTCGCCGCCGGGCTCGCCGCCGAAGGCCGCGAGCTCCTCGCGGATGTCTTGGCCGGCCGGCCAGTACCGCTACGCGGTGATCTCACGTTCCGCCGTGCGGATGGCACGATCTCACTGTTCGAGCTGCGCGCCGTGGCGCTCCGCCGCGGCTTGCAGGGCGTCGCACGTGACGTGACCGAGATTCGCGCGCTGCAATCGCAGCTCGCGGAACAGGCGTCGCGCGACCCACTCACCGGCTTGGCCAACCGGCGGCTGCTCGGCGAGCTGCTCGACCGGGCGTTGCGCCGAGCCGACCGCGCCGGCACGCCCGTGACCGTCGCGTTCCTCGACCTCGACAGCTTCAAGTCGGTCAACGACGAGTACGGCCACGACGCCGGCGACACCGTGTTGCGCACGACGGCCGAACGCCTGCAGTCCGCCGTACGAGATGCCGACGTCGTCGCTCGCTTCGGTGGCGACGAGTTCGTGGTCGTCTGCGAGGGCGCCGACGACGAGACGGGCATCGTCGCCGAACGGATCGAGGAACAGTTGAGTGCGCCGATCGACATCGGCAACGGAGTCACGGTCCGATGCCGTCCGAGCATCGGTATGGCCAGCACGCTCACGACCGCCAAGAACGCGAACGCGCTGATCAACGCAGCCGACCGTGCGATGCTCGCGGCCAAGCGAGGCCATGTCGCCGTGCGGCGTTGAGAAGCCGCACTAGCGGATCAGGTGATCAACGAGTCGCCGCGGCCGCGAGGTAGCGCGTGACGAGCGGGTGTGGACGCTCCGGCGTGGAGGAAGCCTGCGGAACGAACAGCGTGAGCAAGAAGAACGGATGCGCGGCGAGACGCATGATCCGCGTGGAACCGTCGGCTTCGTCGACGCCGCCCACGATCAGGCCCGCGTTGGAGAGCGCAGGCGCGTACGTCTCGTTGAGCCCGAAGCGGCAGTAGTACTCCTCAACCGCCGCATCGGCGCCGTACGCATCGCGCAGCTCCGGGTCGACGACGCGCACGGTCATGGCCTGGCCCACGAGTGAGCACAACAGCTCATCGATGAAGAGCGGCGCATCGGCGCGGCGCGCGTCGTACTCCGCATGGTGCGCGTCGCCAACCTCGAGCACGGCACGGGCGAACTCGATCACGGCATGCTGGAAGCCGGCGCAGGTTCCGATGAACGGACGCCCGTGTTCACGGGCGAAGCGGATCCCGGCCAGTGCACCGGCGAAGCTCACGAACGGGCTTCCGGGCGCGCACCACACCGCGTCGGCGTCGGCGAGTGCACCGGGCGCGTCGTGTTCGAGACTCGCCGTGGGGAACCACACCACATCGACATCGACATCGATGCCGAGGAGCGCGGCCGAGTGGGCCAGTGCGGTCTCGATCGTGTCCTGGGCCTTGAACTGCTCGTGCCGATCGCCGACGACGGCGATGCGGACTCCATGACGTTCACGCTCGAAGCCGGTCACGGGATGCCGACGGTAGCGCCGCCAACTTGGAACTACAACGGTGTAATTCACTGCGCAGTGTTGGTGTCTGCGTCGCGCGGGGCTACCGTTGACTGCGCAATGCGTAGTAGGAGCTAGTCAGATGGCAGACCCCCAGCAGATCGGACCGGCGTTCCCCGACCGTCTGCGCGCCTTTCGCGAGCAGCGGCGCTGGACGCAGATCGAGCTGGCGCAGTGTCTCGGCACGACCGCGCAAACTGTCAGCCGCTGGGAGCAGGGCAAGCCGCCGCAACCGCGCTTGCGGCGCCGGCTCGAAGAGCTGATGCAGACCTCGGCGCTGCGCAGCGTGGATTCCGCGCAGGTGCTGTCGTTCCCGACGGCGACCGGCCCGGGCGTCCACCCTGGCGCCGACGATCTCCAGGTATCGGTGATCGCATCGACCGCCGCGCGCCTCTCCTCGGGCGCGGCGCTCTCCGACGGCGAGCTCGCCCTCATCCGCAGCCTCTTCGCAGCCGTGGGCCTCGACTGGAACGAGCGCTGATCGCCGCGGTTGCGCTGCCGACGACGGCGGGCGCGAATAGCTGACGGAGGCCGCAGCCCCGCCGCCTGAGCGACACGCATTACCGCGAACCGGGGCCCGCTTGCGGGCAACAATCGCTCATGGAGCAGCCGACCGATGCCGAGCTGATCGCGCGGTCGCTGGTTGACCCGGCCGCGTTCGCTGCCATCTACGAGCGCTACGCCACGACGATCTACCGCTACGTGACGCGGCGCGTCGGGCCGAGCGACGCCGAGGCGTTGATGGCGGAGACGTTCCGCATCGCGTTCGAGCAACGCGCCAGGTACGACACGGCGCGGCCAGTGGCCCGTCCGTGGCTGTACGGAATCTCGACGAACCTCGTCGCCCGCCATCACCGCACTGAAGCGCGCCGCCACCGGGCGATCGCGCGCCTCGACGTTGCCGCCACCACGACTACGGACGGCAGCGACCGGGTGATCGACGCCGTCGCTGCCTCCCGCCTGCTCCCCACTGTGGTCGAGGCGATCAACCAGCTTCCGGAGCCAGAACGGGATGCGCTGCTACTGCACGTGTGGGAACGGCTCCCCTACGACGACGTCGCCGCGGCGCTCGCCATCCCAGTCGGCACCGTACGGTCACGCATCAACCGGGCCCGTACGAAGCTGCGCGAACTCACGGCTGTCAGCGACGAACAGTTGGTACACGCCGACGTGTTCACCGCGAACAAGGAGCGACTCATGACGACGATCACCGGAAACGAGCACTCAGAGGTGCTCGACCACCACTTCCGGATGTATCCCCGGCTCGCGTATCGCGACGAGCACGCCGCCCTCGAGTACCTGACGCGTGTCTTCGGGTTCAAGGAACGGCGCGAAGCGCGCGTGGGCGGCACGACCCCCGATGGATTCGACATGGGTGAGCACATGCTTGCCTGGCTGGAGTTCGGGGCCGGGCTGGTGATGATCGGCCACGTCAACGAAGACGTGCACCACATCCGCAGCCCACGCGATGTCGGGAGTGCGACAACGATGATCATGGTCGAGGTCGACGACGTCGACGCGCACTACACGCGCGCCGTCGCCGAGGGCGCCGAGATCACGCGAGCGTTGGAGGACATGTGGTACGGCGCGCGCGCCTACGAGGCAGCCGACCTCGAGGGTCATCAGTGGCACTTCCAGGAGTCGCAGGACCGCATCCGCGCGCGCGGCGGAACGATGCCCGCGTAGGAGGGCGCGCGCGTGCAAGGTGCGCGGCACGATCACGCCTTCGGTGATCGCGTCGCCCGGCGCTGATTCGACTTGGACGGTCGAGGTGCCTTCGCTTCGACGCCGAGTCGGCGGCGCACGATCTGACGCGCCATGTCGAGCGCGCCAGCGTCGTCGTACATGACGAAGCTCGTGTTGGCCGCCAGGATGACGCCGTTGAGCTCGAACGCGAGCTGATCGGGGTCTTCGTCTGCGGGGAGCTGCTGGCGAGCTTGGGCCTCCGCCGCGAACTGGCGGATCAAGCCGACCAATCCGCTCTGGAAGGTGGCCACCCTCTCCTTGACGGGGCCGGGTCGGGTGCCCATCTCGAGCGCGGCCCCGGCGAAGAAGCCGACGTGATCGCCCCGGCGCAGCGCGATCATGCCGTCGCGCTGGGCGTTCGAGGCCGTCGGTCATGACCTCGGCGCCCGCGAGATCCTTGCCCACGGCGGCTCGAAGCTCGGGCCCCCGCTGCTCGCGTCGTTCGGTGGTGCCGGCGGCGCTTCGACCGGCGCGTATTGGCTCGTGCTCACCGGGTTCGCAGGCTCGTTCCTCGTGGCGACATGGGCCGTACTCGCGAGAAGCCACCGCGTGTGACGCACTGCGGTGGCGAAGCAAACAGGCGGTGGCGAAGCAGCGGAGGGAGTGGGATTCGAACCCACGGGGCTCATCACCCAACGGTTTTCAAGACCGTCCCATTCGGCCGCTCTGGCATCCCTCCGGGTCCCATCGTACGGGTCCGGATCGATGCGGGGGCGGGCGAGCCGGTCAGCGTTGCGGTGGTTCGAGGCGGGCGCGGCCCATCCACGGCACGAGCACCTCGGGCACCCGGAAGCCACCGTCGGGATCCTGGGCGTGCTCGAAGAGATACACGAGGGTGCGGCTGATCGCGCAGGCCGTGCCGTTGAGCGTGTGCACGTAACGGTTCCCCTGCGGACCCTTGACGCGGGCGCCGAGGCGCCGCGCCGAGTAGTCGAGGTAGTTCGAGCACGACGTGATCTCGCGGTAGCGCCCTTCGGACGGTAGCCACACCTCGATGTCGAACTTCTTGGCCGCCGCGGGTCCGAGATCGCCGGCGGCGATGTTCACGACGCGGTACGGAAGCCCGAGCCCACGCACCAGATCTTCTTCGATCTCGAGCAGACGTTCGTGTTCGTCCCACGACGTGTCGGGGGCGGCGTAGACGAACATCTCCACCTTGTCGAACTGGTGCACGCGAAAGATGCCACGCGTGTCCTTGCCGTACGTGCCGGCTTCTCGACGAAAGCACGTGGACCAGCCGGCGTAGCGAGCCGGGAGCGACTCGGGCGTGAACGTCTCGCCGCGGTGCAGCGCGGAGAGCGGGACTTCGGCGGTGCCCACGAGGAACGCGTCGCCGCCGTCCACGTCGTAGACCTGCGCGCGGTCGGTCGGGAAGAAGCCGGCTTCTTCCATCGTGCGCTCGCGTACGAGCACGGGCGGCACGACGGGCGTGAAGCCTTCGGCCACGAGCTTGGTGAGCACCCACTGCACGATGGCGAACTCGAGGAGCACCGCGTCGCCGAGCAGGTAGGCGAAGCGCGAGCCGGATGCTTCTGCGGCGCGCTCCTTGTCGACCCAACCCGCGTACTCCGCGAACTCGGCATGGTCGCGCGCGGGCGGCACGGTCGGAAGCTCGCCGACGACGCGCACCACGTCGCCCTCGTCTTCTCCGCCGTCGGGCACGCCGTCGGCAGCCGGGTTCGGTACTTGCAGCGCAAGGGCACGCAACGCGGCGTCGAGCGTGGCCAGCTCGGCTTCGCGGCCGGCGAGCTCGTCCTTGAGGGCGCTCGCAGCGGCGATCTTGGCCGCCCGTTCGTCGGCGGCGGCCTTGCCGATCTCCTTGCTGGCCGCGTTCTGACGGGTGCGGAGCTGCTGCACCTGTTGCGCGCACGCCCGCTGGTCGTCGTCGAGGCGCAGCACCTCGGCGAGCAGACCTTCCCGCACCCGCTTGCGTTCGATGCCGTGGCGGTAGCCGGCGTCGTCGCGCAGGCGCTTGAGGTCGATCATTCGATGACGATCGTACGCGCCGGGTCGATCTAGGTTCGCACGTGATGAAGGAGTGGTCGCTCGACGAGGCGCGCGCCGCGCTGGCTGAGGTACGGCCGCTCGTGGAGCGCCTCCGCGAGCTGGCGGCGAAGATCGGCGCGGCGCCGGCGAGCAACGGCCACGGCTCGTCGGGCAACGGCCATCATGCGCCGCCGCGCGCCGAGGTGCAGGCGATCCTCACGCGCCTCACCGAGCTCGGGATCGAGGTGCGGGATCCGGCGCGTGGCCTCATCGACTTCCCGGCGCGCAGCCCGTCGGGACGCCCGTACTACCTGTGTTGGCTGGCCGGTGAAGCCGACCTCGACTGGTGGCACTGGATCGAGGCGGGCTTCGCGGGGCGGACGCCGATCAGCGACCCGCCCGAGTAGGCCCACTCGACGTCAGGTCGAGCGGTACGCCTCGAGCAGCGCGGCGCGCATGGCTGCCGGCATCTGCTCGACCTCGTCGGCGGGGAGTCGCCCGAGCAGGCGCAGGGTGGCCCGCATCTGGTCGAGGAAGGAATGACAGCCGGGGCAGTCGACGAGGTGCGCGTCGATGCGCGCGACGAGCTCGGGCGCGAGTGCGCCGTCGAGGTAGTCGGTCACGAGCTCGACGAGCTCTTGGCACGGCAGGTCGGCAGTCATCCCATCTCGGTCATGTCGGTTCATGCCACGGATTCCGTGGCGAAGTGGGCTTCGAGCGCCGCGCGCAGCTTGGCGCGCGCACGGTGCAGGAGCACCCGTTGGTTGGTCTCGCTGATCGCGAGCGCATTACAGATCTCGGGTGAGCTGACCCCGAGCACGTCGCGGAGCACGAGCACCTCTCGCTGCGCGGCCGGCAACCGGTCGAGCGCGGCCCGGATCACGTCGATCGTCTCAGCGGCAAGCAGGCGCTCCTCAGGCAGGTGCTCCCAAGCAAACGGGAACGACGTCCAGTGCTGCGGCCAACGGTCGTGTTCGGTCTGGAACCGATCAGGATCCACGGCCCGCTCTTCGCCCGGTTCGACACGGGCGACCGACGCGAACGGGATGCTGCGCTGCTCGCGCACGCCGCGAGTGCGCGCGATGTTCAACAAGATCCGGTAGATCCACGTCTTGAGCGATGAACGCCCTTCGAATGCATCGATGCCTCGGAACACGGCAAGGAAGGTGTCTTGCACCACTTCCTCGGCGACGGCGCGGCTCGGCACGTATCCGAGCGCGAGCCGCAACAAGGGTCCGTGGTACTGCTCGACCAGGTGACGAAATGCATCGTCGTCGCGGTTGCGCAGCGCGGCGACGAGCTCGCTCTCAGTTCCGCTCCAGCCCCCCGTCACGCGCGCCATTCTGCCGTCTCTACACTCCGCCTCGTGGATCACGCCGAAGTGCTGTTGACCGAACACGCGCCGAGCCGGTTGTTCGCGCACGATCACACACTCTGGTCGTCCGATCCGACCGAGATCGCGAATCGGCTCGGTTGGACCGACGAACCCGACCGGATGCGCGACGACGTCGATCGCCTGCGCGCCTTCGCGGATGCAGCCGCGGTCGATGGCATCGATCACGTGGTGTGGTGCGGCATGGGCGGTTCGAGCCTCTTTCCCGAGCTGCTCACAACCTCGCCACTCGTCGCCAAGGGCGCGCCGAGCATGCGGGTGCTCGACACGTCGCACCCCGCCGCTGTGGCTCGCGCGCTCACAGAAGCGCGCGAGCACAACACGCTCTACGCGTTCGCGTCGAAGTCGGGGGGCACCGTCGAGACGCGATCGCACCTCGATTACTTCTGGGCGGCATCGGGTGAGCCGGCCCGCTTCGTGGCCATCACGGACCCCGGCTCCGCGCTCGACAAGCTCGCCACCGAGCGCGGCTTTCGCGGGGTGTTCCACGCGAACAGCGAGATCGGCGGCCGCTACTCGGCGCTCTCGCACTTCGGCGTGGTCGCGGCCGCGCTGCTCGGCGTGGATCTCGAAGCTCTGCTCCGAGGCGCGCACGGGATGGCGCTGGAGTGCGCGACGGATTCGGCGACGAACCCAGCCGTCGTGCTGGCGGCGTGCATCGGCGCCGCCGTCGACGGGCGAGACAAGTCGGTGCTCGACTGCGACCCGGCGTTCGGCGCCTGGCTCGAACAGCTCATCGCCGAGTCGACGGGCAAGCACGGCACCGGGATCGTGCCGGTCCCCGGAACCGCCGACGACGCGGCCGGGCCCGACCGCGTACGCGTCTCGTACGGCGCCGGAGGCGACCTCGACCTCGGCGGGCAAGGTCCGACGGCCACCGCCGAGCGACTCGGCGCCGAAGTGATGCGTTGGGAAGCGGCCACGGCGCTCGCCGGCGCGCTGCTGCACATCAATCCCTTCGATCAGCCCGATGTGGAGGCCGCCAAACAGGCGGCGCGCCAAGCGCTGGCCCAAGGCGTACATGCGCCCGATGTCGTGGATCTCGAGACGGCCCTGGCCGACGCCGGTCCAGGCCGGTACGTCGCGCTGCAGGCGTTCGTCGACCCCGAGGGCGAGGTGGCGCAGGCGCTGAGCAGGCTGCGCGTGGCGGTGCGCGACCGAACCGGCGCGGCCGCGACGGCCGCGGTCGGACCGCGCTACCTCCACTCCACCGGGCAGCTGCACAAGGGTGGTCCGGCTTCGGTGGTGTGCGTGCAGGTGCTCGACGACGACCTACCCGAGGTGGCCGTGCCGGGAGCCGAGTACTCGTTCGCCACGTTGCTCGTCGCCCAAGCCGCCGGCGACCTCGCGGCGCTGCGCGAACGGGGCCGCCCCGCCGCGCGGGTCCACGCCGCCGACCTGCTGGCCCTCTGAGTACCGTGACCACACCGACACCGACACCGACTCGGGCACGCAACACGGCGGCGATCGGAGCAGCCCGGGAGCGACGGAGGAGCGACAGGGTGCGCAGTGAGCTCGCCGCGCCGGACGAAGTAGGCGCAATCCAACCTTACGAAGTAGGCGCATAGGCATGTCGCAGCTCGGGATGATCGGCCTCGGCCGGATGGGTGCGGGTCTCACACGGCGGTTGCTGGCGGCCGGGCACGAGGTCGTCGTCCACGACGTGAACGCGGGCGCGATCGACGCGCTCGCCGGAGATGGCGCGACGCCCGCGCACACGCTCGAGGAGCTGGCCGCGAAGCTGGCGCCACCGCGTGCTGCTTGGTTGATGGTGCCCGCCGCGTTCACCGCGTCGACGGTCGACTCGGTTGCCGCCGTGTTCGAGCGCGGCGACGTGATCATCGACGGCGGCAACACCGATTGGCGCGACGACATCAAGCGCGCGGGAGAGCTCAGCCCCAAGGGCATCCACTACGTCGACATCGGCACGAGTGGCGGCGTGTTCGGCGAGCAACGCGGCTTCTGCATGATGGTCGGTGGCGAAGCCGAGGTGGTGGCCCGTCTGACCCCGATGCTCGACGTGCTCGCGCCGGGTGTCGACGCGGCGCCGCGCACGCCCGGTCGCACGGGCGAGCCCCACCCGGCGGAGAAGGGCTGGTTGCACTGCGGGCCGAACGGTGCCGGTCACTTCGTGAAGATGGTCCACAACGGCATCGAGTACGGGCTCATGGCCGCCTACTCCGAAGGTCTTTCGGTGCTGCACGCCGCCAACGCGGGCGCTGAGCAGCGCACCGCCGATGCCGAGACTGCACCGTTGTCGAACCCCGACGACTACACCTACGACTTCGATCTGCCGGCGATCACCGAGCTGTGGCGACGCGGCAGCGTGATCCCTTCGTGGTTGCTCGACCTGCTGGCCACCGCGCTGGTCGAATCGCCCACACTGGAGGAGTTCGGCGGACGGGTGAGCGACTCGGGCGAGGGTCGTTGGACGGCGGAGGCCGCGGTCGCGCTCGGGGTGCCCACTCCGGTGCTGAGCGCGGCGCTCATCGCGCGCTTCCAGTCGCAGGGGCTCGGTCTGTACGGCGCCAAGGCGCAGTCAGCGTTGCGCAAGCAGTTCGGCGGCCACGCCGAGAAGCCTGCCGCCGGCGAGTCGTAGCGCTCGTTTCCCTCTAACCTGCGCGCGTGAGCACGCTCGAGCTCCATGTGCACCACGACGCCGAGGAGCTGGCTCGAGGAGCTGCCGACGCGCTCGCCACGGAGATCGGCTGGGCGATCCGTCGTCGCGGGACGGCCACCTTCGCGATGTCGGGTGGCACCACACCGTGGGCGATGCTCGCGGCACTCGCCCGCCACCCGATCGACTGGGGCCTCGTACATCTCTTCCAGGTCGACGAACGCGCCGTCGGCGACGACGACGACGCCCGCTCGTGGAAGCACACGCGTGAAGCGCTCGTCGACGCGATCGACATCCCCGCTGCGAACTTGCACCCGATCCCGATCGGTGTGGATCTCGAAGGTGCCGCACGCGAGTACTCGGCCACGATCCAGCACGTCGCCGGCGGCGTACTCGATGTGGTGCACCTCGGCCTCGGCGACGACGGCCACACAGCGTCGCTCGTTCCGGGCGATCCGGTGCTGTCGGTGACCGACCGTCTGGCGGCCCCCACGGCCGAATACCGGGGGGCCCGGCGCGTGACGCTCACCTATCCGGCGCTCGCCGCCGCGGCGCGAATCGTCTGGCTCGTCGACGGTGCAGCCAAGGCCGACGCACTGCAGCGCCTGGTGGCGGGCGACGACTCGATCCCCGCGGGGCGGGTGCCGCAGGACCGGGCCATCGTCCACTGCGACGAGGCCGCAGTTTCGTCGTTGCTCGGCGGCAAGTAGTTTCTCTCCTCGGCGCGCCGGCACGGCGCGCATGGGGAAACGACAGGGCAACGCACGGTACCGACGGGAGCTTCGCCTCCCAACGAGGAGTAGGGACGTCATGCGCGCAGCAGTGTTCGTGGAGACCGGCAAGGACCTTGCGATCGAGGACGTCGAGCCGGCGCCGCCCGGACCGCGCGACGTGATCGTGGCCCTGGGCGCGAGCGGCGTGTGCCACTCCGACCTCTCGTTGAAGAACGGCTACGTGCCCATGCCGCCCGGCGTGGTCCTCGGCCACGAAGGTGCGGGCACAGTGGTCGAAGTCGGCTCCGAGGTCACCAAGGTGGCCAAGGGCGACAAGATCGTCGCGTCGTTCATCCCGGCGTGTGGTGTGTGCCCGAGCTGTCTGAACGACCAGTCGCACCTCTGCGACACCGAGTTCGAAGTGATGATGGCACCCCGCGGCACGCGTGCCGGCGGCGAGCAGTACACCGGCATGACCGGTCTCGGCACGTTCGCCGAGACGATGACCGTGAACCAGTCGTCGGTCGTGAAGATCGCCACCGACTTGCCCTTCGACCAGCTCGCCCTCATCGGCTGCGGCGTCACCACCGGCGTAGGCGCCGCGCTCAACACCGCACAGGTGCACCCAGGCGCGACCGTCGCCATCATCGGTTGCGGCGGCGTGGGCCTCTCCGTGCTGCAGGGCGCGCGCATCGCCGGCGCGGCGCGCATCATCGCCGTCGACCAAGGCGACGAGAAGCGCAAGGTGTCGGAGTCGATGGGCGGCACCGACTACGTCGACAGCACCCAAGGCGACCCGGTGGCGCAGGTGATGGCGCTCACGGGCGGTCGGGGCGTCGATTACGCGTTCGAGGTGATCGGCCTGCCCGAGACCACGCTGCAGGCCTACAACATGGCCCGCAAGGGTGGCATGGCCGTGATGGTCGGCATGACCCGCGCCGACGCGATGCTCACGATCCCCACCTTCGACCTCTTCTACAACGAGAAGACGCTGAAGGGCTGCAAGTACGGCTCCGCGCAGGTGCGCCGCGACTTCCAGCGCTTCGTCGACCTCATCGAGACGGGTCGCCTCGACACGGCGGCGATGGTGTCTCGTCACATCAAGCTCGACGAGGTCAACGAGGCGTTCCGCGCGATGGAGAACCGCGAGGTCGTGCGCTCGGTCATCACCGAGTTCTGATCTCGGCGCGTCGGTCTCGTCGCGCGATGTATCCCGGTCACTGGGCAACGATCAAACCCGACGCGGTCGCGTATGTGATGGCCGCGTCGGGCGAAGCCGTCACCTACCGCGAGCTGAACGACCGCTCGAACCAGTGCGCGCAGCTCCTCTGGGCGGCGGGCCTGCGGTTCGGCGACCACATCGCGGTGTTGATGGACAACAACGCCCGCTACCTCGAGGTGTGCTGGGCGGCCCAGCGCATGGGCCTCTTCTACACGTGCATCAACTGGCACTTCACTGCTGACGAAGCGGCGTACATCGTCGACGACTGTGACGCGCAGGTGCTCGTGGTGAGCGACGCGACTCGAGCGGTGGCCGCCGAGCTGGTTGCGTTGACCCCGCGCGTGAAGATCCGCCTCATCGTCGGCGGCGACCTCGCCGAGCACGAGCGCTACGAGACGGCGATCGCGGCACAACCGGCGGAGCCGGTGCCCGACGAGTGCGAGGGCACACCGATGCTCTACTCGTCGGGCACGACCGGACGCCCGAAGGGAATCCGGTACAACATCGCCAAGGAACCGATGGGGCAAATGCCGGGGAACCTGGCGTTGATGACGCAGGCGTTCGGCTTCGACGAGACCACGATCTACTTGTCGCCCGCGCCGCTCTACCACTCGGCGCCGTTGTTCTATTGCATGAGCACGCTCCGCCTCGGCGGCAAGGTCGTGATCATGGAGCAGTTCGACGCGCGCGAGGCACTGCGCTTCATCGAGCAGTACGGCGTGACGCAGTCGCAGTTCGTCCCGACGCACTTCGTGCGGATGCTGAAGCTCCCTGCCGAAGACCGCGCCCGTTACGACCTGTCATCGTTGCGGTGCGCGGTGCACGCGGCAGCGCCGTGTCCGGTTGCGGTGAAACAGCAGATGATGGAGTGGTGGGGTCCGATCGTCTGGGAGTACTACTCGGCCACCGAAGGCACGGGCGCCACGCTCGTGAGCCCACAGGAATGGCTCGAACGCCCGGGCACGGTCGGCAAGTCGATCCTCGGCCCGATCCGGATCTGCGACGAAGAAGGCCAGGAAGTGCCTGCCGGCGAGATCGGCACGGTGTGGTTCGAGGCACCCACCGGCCGGACGGGCTTCCGCTACCACAAGGACGACGACAAGACACGCGAAGCGATCGACGAGCGCGGCTGGTCGACGGTGGGCGACATGGGTTACCTCGACGCCGACGGCTACCTGTTCCTCACGGATCGACGCACGTTCATGATCGTGTCGGGTGGTGTGAACATCTATCCGCAGGAGGCCGAGAACCTGCTCGTGTCCCACCCCTCGGTGTACGACGTGGCCGTATTCGGCATCCCCGACGACGAGATGGGTGAGCGCGTGCACGCGGTGGTGCAGCCCATCGATTTCGACGACGCCGGCCCCGAGCTCGAACGTGAGCTGCTCGCCTATTGCCGGGAGCGACTCGCGCACTACAAGTGCCCCCGCGCAGTCGACTTCGACCGGGAGCTACCTCGGCAACCCACGGGCAAGCTCTACAAGCGACTGATCCGCGACCGCTACTGGGGCAATTCCACGTCACGGATCGTGTAGGAGCCGCATGTCGGATCCTGGGCTCGTCGGCGAAGGTCGCGACTCGCGGATCTTCGAGCACGGCCCGGGCTTGGTGTGCAAGCGCGCGCGGGAACCACGTTCGCTCGCCTACGAGGCGAACGCGATGGAGCTCGCTCGAGGTTTCGGAGTGCCGGTCCCGAAGGTGCACGAGGTGCTCGACGACGGGCGGGCCATCGTGATGGAGCGTGTGGACGGCCCGACGCTCCTCGACTACGTGCAGCGCAAGCCGTGGGCGCTGCGCACCGTCGCCGCGGTCTTGGGCGAGCTGGCGGATGCAGTGCACAGGGTGCCGGCCCCGACGTGGCTGCGCGCGGCAGAAGACGCGGGCCGCGACGACGGCGTGCTGTTGCACCTCGACCTGCATCCGCTCAACGTGATCATGGCGCCCCAGGGTCCGGTGCTGATCGATTGGGCGAACGCGGGGCGGGGCTCGGGCGCCACCGACGACGCGCTCACCTGGATCCTGATCGCCACCGGCGAGCCGCCACCCGGCGGTCTGGCTCAACGTGCGTTGGTGACGGCCTTCCGCGGCTTGATGGTGCGCCTCTACCTGCGCACCCGCGACCGCGCGACCGTCGACGCGGCTCTGCCGCACGCCGCGGCCCTGCGCATCTGTGGCGGGAACACCACCGACACCGAACGCGCCAACATCGCCAAGCTCCTCGAACGATCCCGCTGACGCGACGAAGCAGTCGTCAGAAATGCGGCGACCCGGAGGACACCGCGGTGGCGCAGCCAGCCCGGGAGCGACGAAGGAGCGACACGGGTGGCAAGCCACTCGCCGCGCCGGACGGAGTAGGCGCAATGGACGCGTCGCAGGAGATACGAAGCGTCCGGAGACGGTGGGTCCCCCCGGCCCCGCCGTCTCCAGCCGCTCCGAGCGCACGCTGCGCGTGCAGCGCAGCGGGCCCCATCTCCGCGTCGGCGCAGGCTACGCAGGCCGGCGTGAGGTGTCAACGGCTTGCCGACCGCGGCCGGTCGGGTGTCGGCCGCGGTCGGTACGCTGCGCGCCGCGATGGACACCTCGACGGAACCAGCCGCGGCCCGCACCGATCTCGCGCGCCGCATCTATGCGACGGCGCACATCACCGGCACGTTCACGTTGCGTTCGGGTGTGGTGAGCCATGAGTACTTCGACAAGTACCTGTTCGAGGCCGACCCGCCGTTGTTGGCGGCGATCGCTGCCGCGTTGGCGCCGCTCGTTCCGGGCGATGTCGACGCGTTGGCGGGGCTCGAGCTGGGCGGGGTGCCGATCGCGACGATGCTGTCGCAGGTGACCGGCCTTCCCGCGCGGTTCGTGCGCAAGGCAGCCAAGACGTACGGCACGTGCCGGCTGGCGGAAGGCGGCGATGTGGGCGGTGAGCACCTGCTGATCGTGGAGGATGTGATCACGTCGGGGGGTGCGGTGCTCGATGCCGTGCGCGAGCTACGCGAGCGCGGGGCGACTGCCGACCGGGTCGTGTGCGTGATCGATCGTGAGTCGGGTGGCCGGGAAGCTCTGGCGGCGGTGGGCCTCGAGCTCGATGCGCTGTTCACGATGACGGAGCTGAACGACGCGGCGGCCTCAGCCTGAGATTCCGCAGCCGGCCGCGATCCGGCGCGTCAGGCTGATCTCCGACGGCGACACCGTGTCTTGGCCGGCGAACTTGTTGCGCACGTACAGATCAACCTCTTTCGGGTTGATCGTGGTGACGCCTTGGGCGTACTGGAGCTGCACGTACTGCTTGGAGTAGTACGCGCGCAGCCCCTTCACGATGCATTGCGACTGCGCGTGGGTGACGCCGAGGGTTTCGAGATCGCGCTGTGCTTTGGTGGCGGTGTACTCGGGCGTAGCGCAGGCGCCGAGCGCGGCGACGAGCCCGAGCGCGGCGGCGGTGCGCAGGAACCTGCGGCGGCCTGGCATTCGTGCCAGGCTATGGGCCGTCGCCGCCGGGACACTGCTCGGCGGCGTTCCACGCGCCGCGGGTGATCCACGGCGAACACCGAGACGTTCATTCGCACGTTGTGCACAGGGGGAGTCACGTCATGGAGCTGCGCGTCGTTGGCGCGGGTGTGGGCCGTACCGGAACCCATTCGCTGAAGATCGCACTCGAGCAGCTGAGCGGCTCGCCGTGCCATCACATGGTCGAGATCCTCGGTGATCCTTCGCAGATCCCCGCGTGGACCGACGCGATCGATGGCCGGCCTGTCGATTGGCACGCGATGCTCGCCCCGTACGGGTCGCTGGTCGACTTCCCCGGCGCGTCGTTCTGGCCGGAGCTCACGGCCGCGTTCCCGGATGCGCTCGTGCTGCTGTCGGTGCGCGACCCCGAGGTTTGGTATCGCAGCGCGTCGAACACGATCTTCTTGGCGTTCGACGGGTTGCCGCCGGAGCTGCAGCCGTGGATGGATGCCGTGCGCCGCATGTTGCAGGAGCGGTTCTCGGATCGCTTCGACGACGAGGCGGCGATGATCGAGGCGTACGAGCGCCACAACGACGCGGTCCGCAAGGCGATCCCGGCCGAACGACTGTTGGAGTGGTCGCCGGGCGACGGCTGGGCGCCGATCTGTGAACGGCTCGGCGTGGCGGTGCCGAGCGAGCCGTTCCCGATCACGAACACGACCGACGAGTTCCGCGCCATGGTCGGCATGCCGCCGCTGTAGAGCGAATCGATCACGGACCACGAACCGCGCGGTTGTGACCACGCAGCCGATCATGCGTGCGCGAGGGGGGACTTGAACCCCCACACCCTTTCGGGCACAGGAACCTGAATCCTGCGCGTCTGCCAATTCCGCCACTCGCGCGTGGGGCGGTGAGGTTACCAGCCTGCTCGCCGGAGCAATCGGTCGAGCACATACTGGGTACGCTCGCTGACGTGGTCCTCCAGGGCTTCGAGCGCCGTCTCGAACGACTCGTCGAAGGTGCGTTCGGGCGGGCGTTCCGCAGCGGCGTGCAGCCAGTCGAGATCGGACGCCGCATCGTGCGCGAGCTCGAAGCCCGTCGCGAGGTGGGCGTGCGGGGCAAGGTCGCGCCCAACCACTTCACGATCGGCCTCGCGCCCGAAGACGGGGAGCGCTTCGCGGCCCATCGCGACGCCTTGGCCAGGGAGCTTGCCGACGCGGTGCGTGAGTTCGCCCGCGACGAGGGCTACCACTTCCTCGGCCCAGTCGCGATTCAGCTCGGCGTCGACGAGTCGAGACGGCAGGGCGACTTCACGGTCGAGGCGGCGATCGTGCAGGGTGCCGACGGCTGGCGCGCCGCACTCCTGCTCCCCGACGGCAGCCAGGTCGCACTCACGACCGATTCGGCCCTCATCGGACGGCTGCCCGACTGCGCGGTGCACCTGTCCGACCCCCAGTCGAGCCGGCACCACGCCGAGATCCGCGCCGGCCACGACGGCTTCCGGCTGCGTGACCTCAGCTCCACGAACGGCACGTATCTGAACGGCGTGGCGATCGTCGAACAGCCGCTACGCGACGGCGACGAGATCCGGATCGGGACGACGGTGCTCCGGTTCCAGGAGAGCTGATGTCGGATGCCGCGTTCAACGTGCTCACGGCGTGCCTCGTCGCGCTGCTCTACCTCTTCTTGTTGCGTGTGGTGCTGCTCGTGGCCCGCGAGCTGCGCGGCACGCCGATCGTGGCGCAGCAGGTCATCATGGCCGAGCCGGTCGCGGCGCCTCCTCCCGAACCCGCGCGGCGACGTACGCGAGGCTGGAACCTCGTGATCCTCGAACCGGCCCCTCGCAAGGGCGAGACGTTCCCCGTCGACGACGAGGCGACGATCGGGCGGGGTGGCGGGTGCGGAATCGCGCTGCCCGACGACACGTTCGTCTCCACCGTGCACGCGCGCGCGTTCACACGCGACGGTGATCTGTGGATCGAAGACCTCGGGTCGACGAACGGTACGCAGGTGGGCGGCGAGACGCTCGGCGAACCACAGAAGCTTCGGCGAGGCGACCGCATCCAGATTGGCGGCACATTGCTGGAAGCGCGCCGATGAAGCTCGCGGTGGCCTACGCCACCGATGTCGGGCGTGTACGAGAGGGCAACGAGGACAACCTTCTCGTCGACGAGCACCTCGGTGTGTTCGCGGTCGCCGACGGCATGGGAGGCCACCGCGGCGGCGAAGTCGCGAGCAGCACGGCGGTCGAGGCACTGCGGGCCGCGATCGCGGCCGGCCAGACGATCGACGCGGCCATCACCACCGCGAACACCGCGGTGATCGAACGCGCGTCGGGCGACCCCACACTCACGGGCATGGGCACCACGCTCACCGCACTGCACCCACTCGCCGGCACGCGGCTGCTGATCGGCCACGTCGGCGATTCCCGCGCGTACCGCCTACGCGACGGCGAGCTGGAGCGACTCACCGAGGATCACAGCCTCGTCGAAGAGCTCGTACGCGACGGCCGCATCACACGCGAGCAGGCCGAGGTGCACCCGCAACGCAACATCGTCACCCGAGCGCTCGGTGTCGACGCCGACGTGGAGATCGACCTGCTCACGATCGCGGTGCAGACGGGCGATCGTCTGCTCATCTGCTCCGACGGGCTCACCTCGATGGTGCGAGAGCGCGAGGTCGCCCGGCTGCTGGGCACGGGCGACAACATGCAGGAGATCGCCGAGCACCTCGTGCAGAAAGCGGTCGACAACGGCGGCGAGGACAACGTCACCGTCGTCGTGATCCACGTGCTGGAGGCTGATCCGGCACACGACGACGCCGCGCTCGTGACCGACGCGCAGAACGACCCGAGCGCGCCTGAGGTCGACGGCCGCACGGCAGTGCAACCGATCGTCGCCACACCGCTCGCCAGTGCGCCGAGTGCCGATCTCGCCGCGCCGCCCTCGAGAAACGAACCCATCGAGCCAACGGTCGTGTCCGACAGCGAGCTGCCGCGCCGCCGGCGGCGTTGGTGGCGCGTCTTCGGCAAGGCCACGCTGGCCATCCTGCCGATCCTGTTGGTGCTCGGCGCCGGCGCCGTCGCGCTGCACTGGGTGACGTACCGCGACTACTACGTGGGTACGGCGCACGGCAGTGTGGCCGTCTTCAAGGGTGACCCCGACGGGATCGTCTCGTGGTGGAACCCCAAGCTGCAATGGGTCGTGACCGGCCTGCCCGTGAGCCGGCTCGCCGAGGCCAGCCGCGCGCAGGTGCAGGCCCACGGCGGCATGTGCCACACCGAGTCGCGGCGCGCGGTCGAGGCGTGCGTCGCGCGCCTGCAACGCCTCCCGGCGGCGCCGTGACGGTCACAGCCCCGGCTGCCACCCGAAAGCAGCGCACCACACCGTTCATGCGCCGGCGGCGCAACGGCGAGCTCGCGCTCGGTCTGCACGTGGTGGCCATCGTGGTCGGCGGCTACGTGCTCCTCGCACTCTCCCAGGGCAGCTCGTTACCACCCGATCTCGGTGTCTTCCTCGCGGAGATCACCGGCCTGTACGTGGTTGCGAACGTGGCGATGCGCCGCTTCGCGCCAGGTGCCGACGGCACGCTGCTCCCGCTCGTGGCGTTGCTCAACGGCCTCGGATTCGTGATGATCACGCGCCTCGATCCGTCGCAGGCACGCGTGCAGGCCGTGTGGACCACGATCGGTGTCGGCGTGTTCGTCGCGACCCTCGTGGTCGTGCGCGATCTGCACTGGTTGGAGCGCTATCGCTACACCGCGGCACTGGCCGGCATCGGCTTCTTGTTGTTGCCGCTGGCGCCCGCGCCGATCGGGTTGTCGATCAACGGCGCGCGTCTGTGGGCGAAGCTCGGACCGATCAGCTTCCAGCCCGGCGAGGTGGCCAAGGTCCTCCTCGTGGTGTTCTTCGCGGGCTACCTCGTCGACAAGCGGGAGCTGCTCTCGGCCGGAAGCCGCCGAATCGGACGGCTGTATATGCCGGATCCGAAGCATCTCGGACCGTTGCTGTTGGTGTGGAGCGCTTCGATCATGGTGCTCGTGTTCGAGCGCGACCTCGGCTCGTCGCTGCTGCTGTTCTCCGTGTTCAGCGCCATGCTCTACGTGGCCACGAACCGCAGTGCGTACCTGCTCGGCGGCCTGGTGATGTTCTCGGGCGGCACGTACGCGGCGTACAAGATGTTCGGTCACGTGCGCACGCGTTTCCAGATCTGGTGGGATCCGTGGCCGACCGCGAGCGGCAAGGGCTACCAGATCGTGCAGGCGTGGTACGCGTTCGCCGCCGGGCACATCGGTGGTCTCGGCCTCGGCAAGGGCCTCGCGGGCGAACAGCTGCGATCGGGTTCGTGGCGTCTGCCCGAAGCCTCGACCGACTCGATCATGGCCGTGATCGGCGAAGAGCTCGGTCTCATCGGCGCGATCGCTGTGGTGATCGCGTTCATGTTGCTCCTCGGCGCAGGGCTGCGCGCCGCGATCGATCACCCCCGGCCGTTCGAGAAGCTGTTCGCCACGGGCCTCACAACGATCCTCGGTGTGCAAGCGTTCGTGATCATCGGCGGCATCACGCGCGTGATCCCGCTCACGGGCCTCACGTTGCCGTTCGTGTCGTACGGAGGCTCGTCGCTCGTCGCGAACTTCGCGCTCGTGGGTCTGCTCGCCCGCGTCTCCGACGATGCCGCGCAACGAGAGATGCGCGCGTGAACGGGGGTATCCGTCGAGTCGGGTTCGCGCTCATCGGCCTGATGCTGTTGCTCGCCGGGCAGCTCACGTACCTTCAGCTCGCTCGTTCACGTGAGCTCAACCACAAGCCGGGCAACTTCCGCGTGTCGGTGTCACAGCTGCGCAAACCGCGTGGCGAGATCATCACCGCCGACGGCGTGGTGGTGGCCCGCTCGGTGCTGAGCCACGACGAGTGGAAGTACCGCCGGGTCTACCCGCACGGTCAGGAGTACGCGGCGATCACGGGATTCCAATCCATCGTGTACGGATCGACCGGCGTGGAGAACCAGGACGACGCCGCGCTCACGGGTTCCGATCTGCACTTCAGCCTGGGCGGTCTCGACACCATCATCAAAGGCCCGCAATCGGGCAACGTGGTGCTCACGATCAACTCCGCCGCACAAGACGCCGCGATGGCGGCGCTCGGCAACCGCACTGGTTCGGTGATCGTGCTCGACGTGCACACGGGCGCGATCGTCGCCATGTACTCGAACCCCACCTTCGACCCGAACCTGCTCGCGGTGCACGACACGAACGCGCTGACGAAGCTCTACAACGCGCTGGTGAAGGCGCCCGACAACCCGATGCTGCCGCGCGCCTATCGCGAGCGCTATCCCGCGGGCTCCACGTTCAAGGTGATCACCACCGCGATCGCGCTCGGAGCAGGCATCGTCACTCCGACCACGCCCGTGTTCCCGGCCGTCACGCAGATCCCGTTGCCACTCACGAGCCCAGTGCGCTTCCTCAACAACTTCGGCTCGCCGCCCGAGCGGTGCGGCGGAACGCTCACCGACAGCTTCACGGTCTCGTGCAACACGACGTTCGCGCAGATCGGGCTCCAGCTCCAGGATCAGCTCGCCACCGGCGCGCAGGTCTTCGGCTTGAACGAAGGCGCGCCGCCCCTCGATCTGAAGCCCGGAGCGGTGTCGTCGGTCGGGCCGAAGCCGGGCACGTTCAAGCAGACACAGCCGCTGTTCGCGTTGGCGGCGATCGGCC
>JADGOO010000019.1 GCA_017882905.1 Acidimicrobiia bacterium
GTGGTTCGCGCCGGCGTGGCAGTCGGACGAGATGAGCGTGTAGCGGGAGCTGGTCGTGGTGGGGGCCATAACGCGATTCTAGTATCAGATTCTGGTTCTGGGGAAATCGTGTACGCTGGGCCGGTGCCCGGCTCCCGCCTCGGCGTTGCCCGCCCGCCTGCACCGGCCGGCCCGCCCGATCCCGATCTGCTGCCGCGGGGCCAACAGGAGCGCCGCAGCCGCATCGTGCAGGCCGCCATCTCCCTGCTCGGCGACCGCGAGTACGACGCGATCCAGATGCGCGAAGTGGCCGAGGAAGCCGGCGTGGCCCTCGCCACGATCTACCGCTACTTCACCTCGAAGGAGCACCTCTACGCCGCCGCACTGATCGAGTGGGCGGCCGACTTCCCGGTGCGCCAACCGTCGGCGCCGGCCGGCCGCGGCGCCGACACGGCCGAGGCCGGCATCCGTGCGCTGATGCGCCGTGCCGTGCGCGCGTTCGAACGGCATCCCCAGATGATGCGGGCCGTCATCGTGCTCGAGAGCTCGAACGATCCCAATGCCCGCAGGCTCTGGGAGCAGTTCGGCGCGCACAACGTGGCGGTGCTCACCGAGGCGCTGTCGTCGCTCGATCCGGAGACGGCGGCGCGTGTGGTCGAGGTGGCGAACAGTGTCATGGTCACGCGCTTGCGCGCGTGGGCGTTGGGGCGCTGCTCGATCCGCGACGTGGATCGCTCGGTGCAGGGCGCCCTCGACCTGATCTTCTCACCCAGCCCCGCGTAGCGGTCGACGCGTCGCGCCGGGAACGGTCTGCGACGACGCGACGCTCGTCTGCTGCGTGCATGCGCGCCTCTGGGCGCCGCGTCAGCCGGAACGCGCCACGTAGGCGAGCCATCCGAACTTCCCGAGGCATGCGGCGTAGCCGACGGCCATGTATTTACCTCCGACGACCGTGACGCCCGACAGGTTGATGATGCCTGTCCCGGGCAGCAAGGGTGCCTTCTGCAGGTTCCACGTGGAGCCGTTCCAGTGCTCGATGATGCCGGCCGCCTCCATGTAGTCGGTTGCGGTACCGACGGCGGTGCAGTCGGACGCGCTCACGCAGGAGACGCTCGCGAGCGCATCCACGACGGTGCCGGTCGACGGGCTCGGCTGGACCGTCCACGAGGTGCCGTTCCAGTGCTCGACCAAGGTGGCCCGGCCGCCCCGTCCGAGGGGATGGGCGGAGCCGACGGCGACGCAGTTCGTGGCACTCGTGCAGGTGACGCCGTCGAGCGACGCGCCCTTCTGCGGTTTCGGGTTCGGGGCGTTCTGCGTCTTCCAGATGCTGCCGTTCCAGTGCTCGATCAACGGGCCGCTGCCGTACGAGCCGGTCGCGAAGCAGTCGGCGGTCGTGCGGCACGTGACGCCGACCAGTGCGGACGCGCCGGACGGGAGCGCGGCACCCGACTGGATCGACCACGACGTGCCGTTCCACCGCTCGATGAGCGTGTGTGACGAGCTCGCCGAGCCCACCGCAATGCACATCGTCGTCGTCGGGCAGCTCACGCTGTGCAACACGGACTGCGCAACCCCCGCGGGCTTCGGTGCGGTCTGCAGCGTCCATCTCGTGCCGTCCCAGATGACAGCGATCGGCTGCGTGTGGCTGCTGTCCGCACTGGCGTCGCCGACCGAGATGCATCGCGTCGTGCTCGGACACGCGACGCCCGTCAGCTCGGCGGTGGCGACGCCGGCCGGCATCGGCGCGGGCGTGACCGACCAGGTCGAACCGTTCCACCGCTCGGCGGCGGGTGCCCATCCGAATGCGGTCTGCGCCGTGCCGACTGCGACACAGTTCGTCGCGGCGGAACAGGCGATGCTCGCGAGCTGGGTCCACAGCGAGGCGTTCGGTTCGATGCCAGTGATCGCGGACCACGTCGCGCCGTTCCAGCGCGCGCCGACCGCGAATCCGGCGAAGCCGCCGCTGCCCGTGCCCACCGCGATGCAGTTCGTCGTCGAGACGCAGGCGATGCCACTGAGGTACTGGTTCGTGCCGAGCTGCGGTAGCGGTGTCGTGAGCGACCACGTCGAGCCGTTGTAGTGCTCGGCGACGCTGCCGCCGAGTGCCACACAATCCGTCCTGGTCGCACACGAGACGACGGCCAGCCCCGAGGGACCTCCCGCGGCCGGCTCGAGCCGCCACATCGCGCCGTCCCAACGCTCGGCGATCGGACCGTTCGCGGCGGAGCCGACCGCGACGCACGCCGTCACTGTCGTGCAGCTCACGCCCGTCAGCGAGCCGGAGCTGGGGCTCGAGTCGAACGACCATGACGAGCCGTTCCAGCTCTCGATCAACGTCCCGGAGCTGCTCCCGGTCGTGCTCCAGCCGACGGCTTTGCACGCCGACGGACCTGCGCACGAGACGCCGGCAAGGCCCCCGGAGTCGGCGCCGGGCGGAGTAGCGGTCGCCACGATCGACCATGACGAGCCGTTCCAGTGCTCGATCAACGGCGCGCCGAGCGCGGCGCCCACGATGGTGCAGTCCGTCGCCGCGCGGCAGGTGACACCGCCGAACGCGGTGTCGGTCGCGCCCGGCGGGCTCGGCGTGAACTCGATCGACCATGACGTGCCGTTCCACCGCTCGGCCAGTCGCCGAGAGCTTCCGTCCGAGCTTTGCGACGACCCCACGGCCACGCACGACGTGGCCGATGCGCACGACACCGCGCCGAGACCGCTCTGCGGCTGCCCGACGGCGTTCGGGCTCGGCTGACGGGTCCAGCGCGTGCCGTTGAACGCCTCGATCAACGTGCTCTGCATGTCGAGCCCGGGTCCTTCGACCTGGCCCACCGCCACACAGCTCGCCGCGCTGAGGCACGACACGCTCGCGAGCGTCGCCGCGGCCGGCCCGAAGCCGTTCGGGCTCTGCACCGACCAGGTACCGGCCGCTTCGGCGCCGACGACCGACCACGACATCGCTGCGAACAGGGCGGCGACGACCACCAGTGCTGTTCGGCGAGTCATGACGGCTCTCCGGACGGCACGGCGAGCGCCCTCGAAGTGGGCACGCGACGCGAGCGCAACGACATCATGCGGGACCTCTCGATCGACGTGGTCGGGCACCATGGTGCGACCGCACAGCAATGAGTTGGAGAGCACAACGTCACAAACATCCAACTGGAATGCCCTGACGGACGAAGGGGCCGCCAGCTCTGCAATGCGCCCGTCCAGCGCCGGAGCTCAGGTCGCGCACCGCGCGTGCGATCGCGCGATTCGGTAACGTCGCGCATGGCTTCCGAGCCCGTGAAGCTGTCGGAGTTGGTCGCGACGCTCTCGCTCGTGTCCGACCTCGGGATGGGTCGACCGGTGGAGCGCGTGCTGCGCCAGACGGTCATCGCCATGCGCCTCGCCGACGCGGCCGGAGCTGCTCCCGAGGTGAGCGCGGCCACGTACTACACGTCGTTGCTCACGTGGGTGGGATGCGCGACCGACACGAGCGAGCTGGCTGAGCTGTTCGGCGACGAGACGAACCTCTATGCCGATTCCCACGACGACGACCTCGCGGGCGTCACGATGGCGGTGTTCGTCGCTCGTCATCTCGGTCACGGCAGCTCCCGCATGCGCCGCATCGGCATGGTGGGCAAGTTCCTCGCCACCGCGGGCCGCTCGGTGCAGCAGGTGATGGAGTCGCACTGCCAGGCCGCGAGCGAGCTCGCTGATCGGCTCGACCTCGGCGAAGCGGTCAGTGCGCCGCTCATCCAGGCGTTCGAGCGGTGGGACGGCAAGGGCGTTCCCGGCCGCGCCGGCCACACACAGCTGGCGATGGCGATTCGGCTCGTGCACCTCGCTGATTGCATCGAGGCCTTCCACCACAGCGGCGGCACGCCGGCCGCGATCGAGGTCGCCACGCGCCGGCGCGGCACCCAGTTCGATCCCGACCTGGTCGACCACTTCTGCGCACAACCCGATGTGATCCTCGACGGGCTCGCGACGTTCCGTGCGTGGGACCAAGTGATCGACCTCGACCCTCGGTTGGGCCAGGAGCTCACCGATGCGCAGCTCGACGCGGCCCTCGTGGCGCTCGGTGACTTCTCGGATCTCAAGTCGCCGCTGCGCATCGGCCATTCGCGCGGCGTTGCCGACCTGGTCGGCGAGGCGGCCGGAGCGTTCGGCCTGTCGGTTGGCGACGTGGCGAACATCCGCCGCGCCGGCGCGATCCATGACGTGGGCATGGTCGGCGTGATCAGCTCGGTCTGGAACGCCACCGAGCCGTGGTCGCTCGCGCAACAGGAGCGGGCACGCACACACCCCTACTTGACCGAGCGGATGTTCGCCCGCGTCGCGCCCCTGGCGCCGATCGTGGCGTGCGCGTCACAGCACCATGAGCGCCTCGACGGGAGCGGCTACCCGAAGGGCCTCGCCGGCAATGCGCTGTCGACGTCGGCGAGGCTGCTCGCGGCCGCCGACGTGTACCACGCCCTACGCGAACCGCGCCCGCATCGTCCTGCTCTCGACGGCGACGCGGCGGTGGCCACGATGCGCGACGAGGTGCGCGGGGGACGGCTCGACGGCGACGCCGTCGATGCGGTGCTCACCGCCGCCGGGCACCGAGTGGGACGCCGGGCCACGCTCCCCGCCGGCCTCACGCGCCGCGAGGTCGACGTGCTCGTGCTGCTCGCCCGCGGCTTCTCCAACCCACAGATCGCGACCGCACTCACGATCAGCCGCAAGACCGTGTCGTCGCACGTGGAGCACATCTTCACGAAGCTCGGGGTGACCACGCGCACGAACGCGGCGCTGTTCGCGATGCAGAGCGGGCTGGTCGAGCCGCTCGCCACCTGAATCGGGGAGCCGTCCGGGAGAAGATCGGGTAGTTGCCCGATGTGGCCAGTGGCGCCGCGGCCGTACAACTGGCGCATGGCAACCACGACATCGCCCTCAGGCCCCCAGTTCGCCGTCGCCGGCTCCTTCCTCGAGGCGCTCGCGGCCCACGACTTCGATCGACTCGCCGCCGCGCTCGACGACGCCGCGTCGCTGTCGGCCCTGCTCCCGCGCGGCTTTCGCGAGTGGCATGGCCCGGGCGAGATCCGCGCCGTGTTCGAGCTCTGGTTCGGCGGCCTCTCGGAGTTCGAGGTGGTCGACGCCTCGGTCGGCCAGGTCGGCTCCCGGCTCCAGCTGCGGTGGCGGGTCCAGGTGCGCGGTGGCCGCTTCGGCGACGACGCGATGGTCGTCGAACAGCACGTATACGCCGACGCCGCACCGAGCGGCCGGATCCAGAGGATGTCATTGCTCTGCTCCGGGTTCTGCAAGTTGCACCTCGATGTCTGAACCGACCGGTGACTGGGGCGCGTGGGACGACGCCACACAGAACGATCCGTACCCGCGGTTCGAGAAGATGCGCGCCACCTGCCCGGTGCAACCCGTGCGACTCGCCGACGGCCACGACGCCTGGTTGGTGCTCGGTCACGATGCCGCGCGCCAAGCGCTCAAGGACAGTCGCCTCTCCAAGGACATGGTGGCCGCGCTCGACGAAGACCCGAGCGTGGTCGATGCCGGGCTGCCCGGGCCGGCGTTCGCGCGGCACATGCTGGCGGTCGACCCGCCCGACCACACGCGCCTGCGCCGCCTCGTGGCGCGGGCCTTCGTGCCCACGCGGATCGCCGCGCTCGAGTCCTCGATCGAGCGCATCGCGAACGACCTGCTCGACGAGCTCGAGGCGAGCGGACCTCTCACCGTGGTCGATCTCATCGAGGGCTTCGCGCGTCCATTGCCGTTCAAAGTGATCTGCGAGCTGCTCGGCGTACCCGACGGCGGTCGTGCCGGGTTGCAGGCGGCCTTCGGGATCTTGTTCCAGCCGTGGAGTGGATCGCCGCCACCCGAGGCAGTTGCCGCTTCCGATGCGATCGTCGCCGGTCACGACACGACGACGAGCTTGATCGGCACCGGCATCGTCGATCTGCTCGAGCACTCCGACCAGCTCCACTTGCTGCGTTCGGAGCCGGCGCGCATGCCGGCGGCGATCGAAGAGCTGATCCGCTTCTCGGCGCCGGTGCCGCACGCAACGTTTCGCGTCACGACCGAGCCCGTCGAGATCGGGGGCATGGAGATCCCGGCGCACCAGCAGGTGCTGGTCTGCCTCGGCGCGGCCGATCGCGATCCGACGGTGTATGACCACGCCGACGTGCTCGACATCGGCCGTGAATCGCGCGGCCACCTCGGTTTTGGGCACGGCATCCACTTCTGCCTCGGCGCGCCACTGGCCCGGCTCGAAGGCCGCGTCGCGTTCCGCGTGCTGCTCGACCGCTTTGCCGACCTCCGGCTCGCCGTCGACCGCAGTCAGCTCCGGTGGACGCATGGCGACGGGCTCGTGCTCCGTGGCCTCGACGCGCTGCCCGCCTACCTCGGTGCACCCCGATCGATCCGACCCACCACAGAGAAAGTGCTGCAGCCATGACTGAATCAACTGCTTCCGACAGCAAGGTGCTGATCTGCTTGAACCACGGCGCCGAGGAGCCCGAGAACATCTTGATCGCCTACCTCGTCGGTGTGGAGGCGCTCCGGGCCGGCAAGCAGGCGCTCATGTTCCTCACCAAGGACGCCATCCACGTGGCGACCCCCGGCTTCGCCGACACCATCGAGGTACCGGGCGCACCGTCGGTCGCCGCGCTGCACGAGGAGTACATCGCGAGCGGTGGTCGGTTCTTCGCCTGCCCGGTGTGCGTGAAGGTGCGCAACATGCAGGACGCGCAGTGGGTTGCGAACACGGAAGTCGCGGGCGTCCCCTCGGTGTACGAGTACACCAAGGGTGGCGCGCTCGTCTTCAACTACTGATTCGCCGGATACGCGTCGGGCCGGCCGTCGAGGATCACGGCCTTGGTCTCCAAGAAGGGGAGCAGGCCTTCCTTGCCGCCCTCACGGCCGATGCCCGATTGCTTGAAACCGCCGAACGCCATGCCGAAGTCGGTGCGGAACGCATTGTGACCGACGGTGCCTGACCGCAGCTCGCGAGCCACGGCACGCGCCCGGTCGACATCGTTCGTGAACACCGACGCGTTGAGGCCGTAGATCGAATCGTTCGCGATGCGCACCGCGTCGCGCTCGTCGTCGGCCGCGATCACGGCAAGAACGGGCCCGAAGATCTCCTCGCGCCCGATCGTGGATCCGTTGTCGACGTTGCCGAACACCGTGGGCTCCACGTAGAACCCGCGGTCGAGGCCGGCGGGCCGGCCACCGCCGGTCGCCAAGGTTGCTCCTTCGTCGACGCCTTTGGCGATGTAGCCGAGCACGCGGTCGCGCTGGCGTTGCGAGACCAGCGGGCCGAGCTGCGACTGCTCGTCGAACGGGTCGCCGACGCGCGTCTTGCCGAAGCTCGCGGCCAGTGCCTCGACCAGGTCGTCGTGGCGGCTCTTCGTCACGATCACCCGCGTGAGTGACGAGCACACCTGGCCGTTGAGGCCGCACTCGGCCTTGGCGAGCGTCTTGGCTGCGATCCCGAGGTCCATGTCGTCGAGGATGACGGCGGCCGACTTGCCGCCGAGCTCGAGCGTGCAGCGCGCGATCCGCTCGCCGCACAGCGAGGCGATCTTCCGGCCGGCCGCCGTCGATCCGGTGAACGTGATCTTGTCGAAGCAGGGATCGCGCACGAGCAGCTCCGATACTTCGCGGTCGGCCGTGACCACGTTGAGCACGCCGGGCGGTAGGCCGATCTGCTCCGCCACCTCCGCGAACACGTTGCCCTCACCCGGTGCCTCCGGTGCCGACTTGAGCACGACGGTGCAACCGGCGAGGAGTGCCGGGCCGATCTTGTGGCAGATGAGCGCGACCGGCGCGTTCCA
>JADGOO010000155.1 GCA_017882905.1 Acidimicrobiia bacterium
ATGCCCGGGTCGTTCAACACGAGCGGACAGACGCCCTGGGGCGCGAGCGCAGCGAGCGGGGAAGAAGAGCCGCCCCTCACCCGAACCCGATGGCACGAAGCATC
This sequence comes from Acidimicrobiia bacterium, assembly GCA_017882905.1. Lineage (GTDB taxonomy): Bacteria > Actinomycetota > Acidimicrobiia > IMCC26256 > PALSA-610 > Chersky-683. Next base: position 105 of record JADGOO010000155.1, read on the forward strand.
GAGGGCGGCATCTCGTCTCGGCCGGCTCGGAGCAGGGCGGCGCGTTCGATGTTGATGGGGTCGCGCTCGGCTCGTTCGGGCCAGGTGTCCCAGGGGCCGGGCGGGATCGACCCGGCGACACAATGGCGCAGGTACTCGGCGAGCACGCGTGCGTCGTCGGCGCCGCCGACGGATCCGTGGCCGGGCACGATGGTGGTGGCGAGGTCGGCGATCACGTCGAGCGTCGCGGCCCAGGTGGCCGGATCGCCTTGGAACGCGAGTGGGGTGACGCCGAAGAAGCAGAGGTCGCCGGCGAAGAGCACGTCGGCGTCGTCGACGAGCACCATCACGTCGCCGCTCGTGTGACCGGTCGCGGGGAGCACCTCGATACGGGGCGTGAGCTGCGCGCCGTCGGTCACGAGGTGCGTCACCTTGCGGGTGCCGATCTCGGCGAGCTCGTCGAACCCGTCGGCGAACGCCGACATGAATGTCTTGTAGGCGTCGATCGGCATCTCCACGTCGTCGAGCAGCATGCTCGTCTGCTCGGAGCCGTAGACGGCCGCGTTCGGGAATGCTCGGGTGCCGCCCACGTGGTCGATGTGTGCGTGGGTGAGCACCATGCGCCGGATGGGCACGCCGAGTGCGTGCACGGCGGCCGCGAACGGCTCCCATTGGGACCGCACCATGAGCGTGTCGATCACGGTGAGGCCGTCGTCGTCGAGCACGGCGCTGGCATTGGCCACACCGGACTCGCCGCCGGGCTGGAGCCACACGTACACGCCGTCGGCGAGCTCGTACAGCTGGTTCGTGGGGATCTGTGCCACGTGCTGCACGCTATCCACGCCGCCTCGCTGCGTGGCTTGCGCTTCGGTCATGCGTGCAGGCGCCTCACTACCCCCGCCGCTGCGCTCGCGCCCCGGCGGGGCACGCGTGCCGGTTGGTTGGGGCGCGAGCAGGCCATTTAGCCTGGTGCGCATGTCCGAGCGCAGTCGTTCCCTTCCCCGCCGTTCGTGTCTTTCCGTCCCGGGTTCGAGCGAGAAGATGCTTGCCAAGGGCCCGGGCATCCCGGCCGACATGACGTTCCTCGATCTCGAAGACGCGGTGGCGCCGCTCGAGAAGGAGGCGGCGCGCTCGAAGGTGGCGCACGCGATCCGTGAGTTGCCGTGGGACGACCGCGTGCTGTGCGTGCGCGTGAACGCCTGGGACACGAAGTGGACGGCGTACGACGTGATCGAGGTCGTCTCGAACGCGGGTACGCGCCTCGACGAGCTGATGCTCCCGAAGGTGCAGACGGCGGCCGAGGTCGTGGCCCTCGATCTGTTGCTCACGCAGGTGGAGGAGAACGCCGGCTTGCCCAAGGGCCACATCGGCATCGAGGCGCAGATCGAGACGGCGCGCGGCATCATCAACGTCGAGGAGATCTGCGCGGCGTCACCGCGACTCGAGACGATCATCCTCGGTCCGGTCGACATGAGCGCGTCGATGGAGATGCCGTCGCTCGCCGGTGGCTTGCACATCCCCGACTACCCGGGCGACTACTTCCACTACGTGTTCGTCAAGATCTTGATGGCCGGCCGGGCCAATGGCCTGCAGGTGATCGACGGCCCGTACGTGAAGGTCCGCGACCCTGAGGGCTTCCGCGAGTTCTGCAAGCGCGCGCAGACGCTCGGCTACGACGGCAAGTGGGCGCTGCACCCGGATCAGGTGGCGATCCTGAACGAGGTGTTCGGCGTGAGCCAAGAGCAGTTCGATCGTGTCACCGACATCCTCGAGGCCTACGAGAAGGCCACCACCGAAGGCGACCGCAAGGGCGCGGTGATGTTCGGCGACGAGATGATCGACGAGGCGTCGCGCAAGGTCGCGATCAAGCTCAAGGCACGCGGCGAGCGCATGGGCCTCACCCGCTCCGCCAAATAGAGCCCTCTAGAAGGATGTGAGCAGCGCCGGCGCGGGCGTTGTCATGAACATCGTGTCGGCGCGTACGAGTGTGGCGCGATCGCGCGCATCGACGAGGCCCGCCTGCGCGAGCTCCGACCATCGGTTGCCGCCGATCGCGCACGCGCCGAGCGTTGCTGAGGTGCAGGTGATGTCGGGCTCCCGAGTGGTGGACCCACAGGTGGCGCCGGCCGGGCCGCCGTCGAGCTCGACGCGCGTGACGGTGCCGTCGGGTGCCGCGGTCTCGATCACGAGGCGACCTTCCACGGTGTAACCGCGCGCCGCGAGCAGTTGCGCCGGATCGAGCGGCGCGAGCCACAAGCCGTCGTTGACGTAGTCGATGCGGATGCGCCGGCCGTCGGTCACGAGATGCCGGAGCGGGTCGTCGATGGGCACGTGGACGGCGACGACGGTGTCGACGAGGTCGAGACCGAACACGTATCGCCACAGCGCGGCGCGGGCTTCGTCGTCGGCGGTGACCAGATCCCAGACGGTGGCGCGACGATCCGGGATACCGTTGTGCCAGCTACCGCTGATGTCGTAAGCGACGTAGCCGTCGTCGACGCCGGCGGTGTTCGTGTGGATCGCGGTGAAGAACGCCTTGTCGGCACCACCGAGCTGATCCCAGAACACGCTCGGCCACCAGTAGTCAGGCCGAGTCACGAGCCCGGCGCGTGACAGCCGCAGCGCTTCGTAGATCGCCGGCAACCGCTTCTCCGCTTCGTCACGGAGCACGAGACGAATGTGGCCGGCGCTCGTGTCGGACCGGAACGTGATCCGCGCCGCGTCGGCCGACACTCCGACGCGCCATGCGGCAACGCCGTAGCCGAAGCGTCCGTAGATGGAGCTCTCCGACGCGGTGAGCATCGCGACCGGCTCGCCGTGCTCACGCGCGTCGTCGTGCAACGCACCCATGAGCTGCGTGAGCACGCCGCGGCGGCGGTAGGTGGGCTGCACGCCCACCCACGAGACGGCAGCCGCCGGGATCGCGTGGCCGCCCGGCAGCGTGAGCTGGAACGAGTAGTTGCGCGATACGCCCACGGCCTCGCCGCCATCGAACGCGGCTCGCGTGCGGCTCAGCTCGGCTTCGGTCCAGCTCCGCTCGCGTTCGGCCAACGAGGGCGGGCTGCCGAACGCTCGCTGATCGGCGAGGAGCAGGTCGCCGATCTCGTCGGGCTCGATCGCTCGGATCTCGAACGGCATCCCACCGTTCTAGCGGGCCGCTTCGTGCGCCCCTCACCCGATTTCTCGGGGGCGGTCGTTCTGCAGCCGATGGCGTCGGTGCTCAGCCGGCGAGGGCTTGCTCGGCGAGGCGCCGGGCGATCACGCGCAGGCACAGCGTCTCGTCGGCGCCTTCGAAGATCGACAGCACGCGGGCGTCGACGAAGTACCGCGACACTGCGAACTCCTCCGCGTAGCCCATGCCGCCGTGCAGCTGCATGGCCTCGCGGGTGACCCACTCGGCGGCCCGGCACACGTAGGCCTTCACCATCGACGCTTCGAGCGTTCCTTCCCCGTTGCCCATCTTGGCGGCGACCGCGTACGAGAACTGGCGCCCGGCCTGGATCAACGCAGCCATGCGGGCCAGCTTCACCTTCGAGAGCTGATAGTCGAAGACGCTCTTGCCGAAGACGGTGCGGTCCTGCGCGTACTGGAGACCGGCTTCGAACGCTGCTTGCATCAGGCCGACGGCACGCGCCGCGGTCTGCAGGCGCCCGTTCTCGAAGCCGGCCATCTGCAGGTAGAAGCCGCGGCCGAGACCGGCTGCGCCGCCCACGAGGTTCTCGGCCGGGACGAGCCAGCCGTCGAACGCGACTTCATAGGAGTGCATGCCGCGGTAGCCGATCGTGTCGATCGCGCGGCCCTCCATGTGTCCGCCGCCCGGTTGCGTGAACTCGAAGTGATGTCCGGCGGCGGCCGGCTTCTCGACGAGGAACACGGAGAGGCCGCGGTGGCCGATGCTGCGGTCAGGGTCGGTGCGCGCCAACAGCAGCAACACCGTGGCCCGGCCGGCGAACGTGGCCCACGTCTTGACGCCGTTGATCAGCCAACCGCCCTCGGTGGCGGTGGCCGACACCTTCACGCCCGCCACGTCGCTGCCGAAGTCGGGCTCCGTGACCATGATCCCGGCCATCAGCTCGCCCGCCGCGATGCGGGGCAGCCACTGCTGCTTCTGCTCCTCGGTGCCGCCGCTCACGACTGCGCGCGTGAGGATCTCGGGTCGGGTGATGAGCGAGCCGCCGATGCCGAGCGACGCGCGTGACAGCTCTTCGGTGGAGACGACCATCCCCATGTAGTCGCGCTCGCCGCCGCTCGCGAACCCGCCGTACTCCTCGGGCACCGACAGGCCGAAGCCGCCGATCTCGGCGAGCCCGCTGATGATGTCTTCGGGAACGTCGGCGTTCTCGCGATGCACGTGCTCCGCGTGGGGCCGGATCTTGTCTTCGCCGAATCGCCGGAACGTGTCGGCGACGAGCGTGAACTCGTCGTCGAGGTGCGTGGGGCCGGTACCGATGCTCGGCAGCCGGTCACCGAGCGACGCGAGCAGCTCGGGCGCGCGGTACGTGGCGACGAAGTCCCAGACGCCGTCGAGCGCGTCGAGCCCGGAGCGCCAGGTATCGCTGCGTCCGAGCATGCGGGCGGCCAGATCGCTGATCGCGTCGGCGATGAACACGAAGGCGAGCAGCGCTTCGACCTCACCGTGGCCGGCGTAGTCGAGCATGACGCGCGAGCCCTCGACGGCGGCGGCCGCGTGCGCCAGGTCGTAGGCGAGCGCCTGGTGCTCGTCGAAGCGGGCAACCGAGATGCGGTCGCCATCGGCGGCGAGGGACGCGAGATGCGCGGCGGCACGCCGCACCACGGCGTCGGCCGCGTCGACCGCCGCGCGCGCGGCCGGCAACGAGTCGGACATGGGGCGAGCGTACCGATGGCCTGCAGAGCGGGCCGAACGAACCGCTACCCGCCGGTGCCCTTGGTGGTCGGCGGCGACTTGATGGTCGTGGGCGGCGACTTCACGGTCGTCGGCGACGACGTCACCGTGCTCGGCGGCGGTGAGACCGTGGTGGGGGTGGTTGCCGCAGAGGTCGGGGGCTCGGTGGGTGGGGAGGTGCTCGACGTCGAGTAGTAGCGCGGCCGCGTGTAACCGGGGATGCTGCCGCCGCCGTTCTCGATCTTCACGCTCAGGGGCGCGCCGCCGGCCTGGCGCAGGATGTCCCACTGGGCATCGAGCAGCCGCGCCACCTTGTAGGCGATGTAGGTGGCGCCATCGTCCGTGAAGTGGACGCCGTCGCCGATGCGGACCTGGACGCTGCTGAGGTCACCGTGGACCTGGACGGGGAACATCGGTGACGCAGCCAGCGCGCTGAGATCGAGGCGGCTCGCGTAGCCGCCATCGGGGCCGGCGAACATCGAGTACGCGTCGACATAGACCACGTCGGGGCGCTGGCTCGCTTCTTGGGCCATGAGCAGGCCGAGTGCACGCGCGCCGCGGTCGAGATCGCTGCTGCCCATGGGCGGCGGACCGACGAGGTACACGGTGCGGTGATGGTCGCCGACGAGCTCGCCCAACACGAAGTCGAGCCGCGCCTTGTACGCGGGTTCCCACGAGGAGGGGTCGCCGCCCACGATCCCGGCGTCGTTGGCGCCGATCATGAAGATGGCGACGTCGGGGGAGTACTTCGTCATCTGGTTGGCGATCTCGGTCGGCCAGTCGCGCACGTCGTTGTTGTGCAGGCCGGACGAGACCTTGAAGTCGACCGTCACCTGCACGACCCCGGTGGGGGCGAGCAACGTGCCGAGGGAAGGCCCCAGCTCACCGGACAGCGAGTCACCGCCCACCCACACGCGCAGCGGCGCGGCGTTCGAGATCGCACGCGGCGGCCGGTGGGCCTTGAGCTTGTTCAATCGGGAGACGACGGCTTGCGTCGACGAGGTCGCGCCCTTGCCGGCGTTGGTGCCACCCGTGCTGTGCGCGTCGCGCGACGACGCGTCGTGCGTGAGCGCGAATGCCGTCGCGACACCGCCGATCGCGGTGAATCCGACGACGATCGCGAGCACCCGGCGCCAGCGGCGGCGGCGCTGGAAGCGCGCGACGCGAGAGGTCGCAGCGTCGGGGGGCATCGCTCGATCGTAGCGAGGCCTTGGGGCACTTCTGTCGTCGGCTGAGAACCGCGCGCGTGCGGTGTGGAGGCCGTCAACATCGAAGGTCAAGTCGACGTTCAGGCTTGTTCGCCCTGCTGAGCGGCGGTGGCGGCCCGGACGGCGCACGACGGCGATCGGCCGATAGGGTCCGCGTCATGGTCGCAGCAACGGATCCGGATGTTCGCCTCGAGGTGATCGAGAACGTGCGGCGGTTCGTCGCCCGAGAAGTCATTCCGGTGGCTTCCGAGATGGAGCACGGCGATGTGTATCCGGAGTCGATCGTCGAGCAGATGAAGGCGATGGGCCTGTTCGGCATCACCATCCCCGAAGAGCACGGTGGTCTCGGTCTCGACCTCCTCACCTACATCGGTGTGGTCGAAGAGCTCGCTTACGGTTGGATGTCGCTGTCGGGTGTGGTGAACACGCACACCATCGCGGCGATCATCATTGCGTCGAGCGGCAGTGACGAACAGCGTGCCCGGTGGTTGCCACAGCTCGCGTCGGGGGAACGGCGTGGCTGCCTGTCATTGTCGGAATCCGACGCCGGGAGCGACACGCGCAACGTGGCGTGCCGCGCCGAGCGCGACGGCGACGAGTGGGCGATCAACGGCACGAAGATGTGGGTCACGAACGGCGAGCGCGCCGGCCTCGTCGCCCTTGCGGCGCGCAGTCCCGAAGGCATCTCGTGCTTCATCGTCGAGAAGGACCCGGGCCCGCAGTTCGGTGGCATCACCGTGAGCCGCAACATCGGCAAGCTCGGTTACAAGGGCATCGAGACCGTCGAGATGGTCTACGCCGATCACCGCATCCCCGCCGATGCCCTCGTCGGAGAACCGGGTCGCGGGCTCGGCTACATCCTGTCGGCGCTCGAGGTAGGGCGCATCAACATCGCGGCGCGCGCGGTGGGTGTGGCCCGAGCCGCGTTCGACGCGGCGATCGACTACGCACAGCAACGCCACACGATGGGCCGCCCGATCGCGGAGCACCAGGCGATCCAGATCAAGCTCGCCGACATGGCCACCAAGCTCGAAGCGGCGCGGCTCCTCACCCGGCACGCCGCCGAACGCCGCCAGGCCGGTGAACGCGCCGACGTGGAAGCAGGCATGGCCAAGCTGTTCGCGAGCGAGGCCGCCTTCGAGATCGCCACCGATGCGCTGCGCGTGCACGGCGGCGTGGGGTACAGCACCGAGCTCCCCGTCGAGCGCTACTACCGAGACGCGCCGCTGATGTTGATCGGCGAGGGCACCAACGAGATCCAGCGCCTCGTGATCGCCCGTGGCCTGCTCGCTCGCCGTTCCGGCGCGGGCCCCCGCCAGTAGCTCGTGCCGGTCGAGCCGCACCCCGTGCGCCACGGCGCCGCGATCATCGTTGTCGTCGCGTTGATCGGCGCGCTGCTCGGCGCGTGCGCGACCAGCTCGAACAGCGGCACGGAGTACACCCACGCGATGGAGACGCTGCTCGCGCGCGCCTTCGAGCCGAAGCTGACCGCCGAGCAAGCGCACTGCGCCGCGCCGAAGATCGCAGGGATCGTCGGCACCTCGGGCTTTCACGCGCACAACCTCACACCCACGAATGTGAGCGACGCCAAGGCGATCAGCGATCTGCACTTGGATCTCGACGCCGCCCACGCGGCGAGCGTCGTCTCCGCCCTGTTCGATTGCATCAACCTCGGTTCGATCACGGTGACCGCCGCGCAGGCGGCGAGCCCCACCGTGCACGTCGATGCGGCGGCGCAGCACTGCCTGGCCGTGCAGCTCTCGGCCGATCCCGACTTCCGCGCCGCGTTCGTTGCCGACTTCACCAGCGACTCGGCCGCCAGCGCCAAAGGCGGCCTGGCGCTGCTGCGCGCCTTCGGCACCTGCAAGGTGCTCCTGTTCGACGAGGCTGCGTATACGGATGCCATGAGCTCGGTGTTCGCGCAGCAGAACGCACTCTCGGTGACTGATGTTCAGGCGAAATGCCTGGCTGCCGGCTTCGTGCACGTATTGACGGTGGCCCGCCTCGAGCGCAATGGCATCACGCCGAACAACATCGCCGACAGCACCGCGATCGCGGCGGTCCGCGCGCAGCTGTCGACCGCCGAGGTCGATCAGGTGGGCGCGCTGTTCGCGACCTGCATCGACCTGCGCACGACGTTGCGCACCGTGTTCGCCAGCCAGCTCGCGTCGACGCATCCCACGGCCGCGTTCATCGACTGCGTCGCCACGCACGCGGCCAACGACCCGCAGTTGCGCAGCTTGATCGCCCGCACGCTGCTCGGCGACACCAGCGCAGATCTGGCCAGCCTCGGCGTTCGTCTCGGCGCTCAGTACCGAACGCAGTGCGGTTAGGACGTCAGAGCGCGCCCTGGGTCTTGCAAATCCATCTGACGGTTCCGCTGAGCGTGCGGCCGTCGTTGCTCACGAACGATGTGAACGACGCGTGGCCTGACGCGTCGGGATTGATCGACATCGTGACGCGGCTGCCGGGCGCGGGGTAGAAGTCGACGCTCGCGCGACTGATGACCGCCGCGATTGATTCGGGCCGCACGTCGTCGGGTTGGCGGTACGTTCCCGGACCGCGGTACGCAACGGTGCGGAACAGGAAGTAGACGGGCGCGGCGAGCGTGCCCGGACCGCGGATCACGAACTGTCGGAGTGCCGAGTCGCCCGACAACGCCGCGAGACGGCAGCTCGCCACGCCGTTCGGACCCGTCGTGATGGTGTACGAGTCCGATGCGGTGAGCGCCCCGGTCGTGCGCAGCGACGCGGCGAGCACGGCCTGCGTCACCGGCGCTTGCGGCTTGGGCGTCCACGAGCTCTGCGAGCAGGCGCCGAGGAGCGCGACGAGCACGGCGGCCGCAGCGATACGACGCATGGAAGTGTGATGGACCCGTCCGACCACCCCCCTTGAGCGCCCAACCGGCACTGATCCTCCTGCAGGACCGAATTCGGTCCTGCACGAGGAAGAAAGCGGCGATTCCGCGCCGAGGCCGTCGATTGGGCACAATCGTGGCATGACGGTGCACGAGCGTCCCTTCGGCCGGTACTTCGAGGACTTCGAGGTCGGCGACGTCTATCGCCACTGGCCCGGTAAGACCATCACCGAGGCCGACGACCACTTGTTCTGCATGATCACGATGAACCACCATCCGCTGCACACCGATGCGTGGTACGCCGAGCAGTCGACCGAAGCCGGTCGCAACGTGGTGGTCGGCAACCTCGTGTACTCGCTCGTGCTCGGCATGAGCGTGCCCGACGTGAGTGGCTCGTGCCTGTTCAACCTCGAGGTCGAGACGTTGCAGCACAAGCGGCCCACGTTCCACGGCGACACGATCTACGCGGAGACGCGTGTGCTCGACAAGCGTGAGTCGGCGAGCAAGCCCGATCGCGGCATCGTGACGGTGGAATCGTTCGGGTACAACCAGCGCGGCGAAGAGGTCTGCTACTTCCGCCGGCGCGTCATGGTGTGGAAGCAGGCCGCTGCTCCGGCGCGCAAGCGGCCCTACGACACGTCGGGCGAGTAGCGCGTGTGCACCACGGCTGCGAAAGCCGCACGCCCGGGGCTCCTGGCCGTTAGGGTCGGGCTAGCCCTGGAGGTGCTGCCCTGTCCGACGTAACCCCGCCCCCGCCCCCGCCGCCCCCGCCGTCAGGCGGCTGGGCGCCGCCGCCTCCGACCGGCCCTGCTGCGGGCGGCCCCGGTGGTGACTCCGCCGACATCGGCACCGCGCTGTCGTACGGATGGGCGAAGTTCCAGCAGAACGCCGCCGTGCTCATCGGCATCGTGGTCGTACCGTTCCTCGTGCAGATCGTGCTGAGCATCGTCGGCAACACGTCGGGCTCGATCCCCGTGAGCATCATCTTGAGCGTGGTCGGCTGGATCGTCGGCTTGATGGCGCAATACGGCATCTTCAACACCGCGCTGATGGTGACGCGCGGCGAGCAGGCCGACTTCGCCAAGGCGTTCCAGAACGACCGCTGGGGCGAGTGGGTCGTGTTCGCGATCTTGTACGGCATCGCCGTGGGCGTCGGCCTCATCGCGTGCTTCGTCGGCATCTTCGTGACGATCGGGCTCTTCGGTCTGGCGCCGTACTTCTTCATCGACGGGCGAATGGGTGCGGTCGACGCGATCAAGGCCAGCTTCAACGTGACAAAGAACAACACGAGCGTGTTGTTCGCCGTGCTCGTCTGCTGCGTCGTCGGCTTCCTCGGCTTCGTCGCATGCGGCGTGGGCGCGTTGGTGACGATCCCGATGGCCAACATCGCGGTCGCGTACATCTACCGCAACCAGGTCGGCCAGCCGGTGGCACCCTGACCGACGGCTGTCGCTTCTGCGCCATCCTCGTCGACCCGTCGGGTACGCAGGTCGTGCTCGACGAGGAACACGTGTTGGCGTTCCTCGACATCCGGCCCATCTTCAAAGGCCACGTGCTCGTGATCCCTCGCGAGCACGTGGTCACGTTGCCGGAGCTGCCGGCCCCGTTGATCCCACCGTTCTTCGGTGCTGTGCAGCGGCTGGCGACCGCAGTGGTCGACGGCCTCGGTGCCGACGGCAGCTTCGTCGCGAACAACAACACGGTGAGCCAGTCGATCGCGCACCTCCACTTCCATGTGGTGCCGCGCCGGCGCAAGGACGGCCTGCGCGGGTTCTTCTGGCCGCGCGTCCGCTACGACTCCGACGCCGAAGCCGCGCAGTACGCCGCGCAGATCAGACACGTGCTCGCGCCACCGAAGTGAGCTGAGCCTCGCGTCAGGTGAGCACGCGCTTGGCGAAGCCGCGCAGACCCGCCCGCATCAGCACGGCGAGCGCGATGACCAACGCTAGGTAGATGCCCCACGCAGGCATGTGCGGGAGCCCGGTGAGCGCCATCCGGAACCCCTCGCTCATGTACACGAGCGGGTTGATCAGCACGGCGTACTTGAGCCACTTGATCGCGCCGAGCCGGTTCCACGGGTAGTACACGGCGCCGAGCATGCTCATGGGCAGCACGAGGATGCTGAACATCAGCGACACCTGGCGCGGTTCCACTCGTGTGCCGAGCGCCAGCCCGAGCGAGCCACCGAGCATGCACGCCAACGGCGCGATCGTGAGCAGCGCGAGCCAGTTGATGTGGAGGCGCACCGTGGTCGCGGGCACGATGTAGAGGATCGGGAAGACGATCAGCGACGCGAGCAGCGCCTGCACCGCTCCGGCCACGATCTTCTCGAAGCCAACTGCCCACACCGGCAGCGGCGCGAGCACACGGTCATCGATCTCGCGTGTGTAGCCGAACTCCGACACCAGTGGCAGCGCTACGGCCTGGATGCCCTGGAAGATGAGCGCGAACGCAACGAGGCCCGGTGCGAGCAGCGTGGAGAACTGCTCCGCGTTCTTGCCGGAACCGCCGACACCCTGGCCGATCTTCGGGAACACGTAGGCGAACACGAAGACCGTGAGCAGCGGCTGCATGATCGTTCGGGTGAGGAACGGCAGCCACTGTTTGACGACCACCCGCAGGTCGCGCAGGAGCATCCCCTTGAACGCCGACAGCGCCGGACCGTTCATTCGCGCAGTTCCTTCCCGGTCAGGTCGATGAAGACGGCTTCCAGCGAAGGCTCCTCGAGTCGGAGGTCGTTCACGGCGATCCCCGCAGCTTCGGCCTCGAGCACGACTGCGGGGAGTACGCCGTCGGTGCCCGTGACACCGAG
>JADGOO010000020.1 GCA_017882905.1 Acidimicrobiia bacterium
AGATCGCGTTGCTGCGCGACGTGCCGCGCCAGGCCACGATCCGCGCGCTCGACGAGCTTCGTCTGCTCGCGCTCGATCGCGAGATCTTCCTCGGCGCAGTCACCGGCCACGGCGAAGCGATCGGCCGGGCCGACGGGATCATTGCCCGCTTGCTTGGCGTGTAGCGCTTGCTTGGCGTGTAGCGCTTGCTTGGCGTGGAGCGCTTGCTTGGCGTGGAGCGCTGAGTCAGCTGCCGGCGTGGGCCGTACCGAGTACCGGCGGTGCGACCGAGCGCGGGCTCGTGCACGCGCCGCCGTCCCACTTCACGTGACCCGGGCCTGCGGCCTTGGCCTGGTACATGGCCTGATCGGCGCGGTGGAGCAGCTGTTCGGCCGTCTCGTCGGGTGCGCCGGCTGCGATGCCCACGCTCGCGCTCAGCGGGAAGCGCGTCACGGTCGAACCGACGGCTTCGATCGCGCCGATGATCCGTGCCGCGAGATCGTTCGCCTGGTCGGCGCTCCAGCCGGTGGCGATGGCGAGGAACTCGTCGCCGCCGAGGCGGCCGACCGTGACTCCGGTCGTGGTGCAACCGGCGACCGCGTGCGCCACGTCGCGCAGCACGGCTTCGCCGCGTTCGTGACCGAGCGAGTCGTTCACTTCCTTGAAGCCGTCGAGATCGATGAACAGCACGGTCACGCCGCACAGCGACGCGACGGCGTGGAGCTCGGGCATGAGCGCGGCGCGGTTCGGCAGGCCGGTGAGGGCGTCGACGTTGGCACGCTGGCGGAGCTGGGCTTCGAGCGCGCGCTGTTCGGTGACGTCGCGCAGGTTCAGCACCAGTGAACCGTTCTGACGGCGGGTGAGTCGCGCGTAGGTGCTGCGCTGCTCGCCGAGATCGTTGGTGAGGTGCCACTCGCAGCTGAGGTAGTCGGAGAGCGTGATCGTGTCGTAGGCGCGCACGATGTCGTCGCCGGCCTGTTGGCCGAGCACCTCGCCGATGTGCAGCCCGAGGCACGATGCGGGTTCGCGCCCGACGAGATCTTCGATTCCCGGGCTGATGTAGTCGATCTCGAGGTTCGCGTTGACGAGCGCGATCACGTCGGCGGCGTGCTGCACGAGATCACGGAAGTAGGCGCGGCCTTCTTCCACCTGAGCCGTCGCCTGTTCGGCTGCCTCGGCGGTCGTCCCGAGCGTGCGCCCGATGATGCCGAGCAACACGAGCGTGACCCCGGCGACGGCGTGCTCCACGCCGGTCTGCAGGATCGACGGCGCCCAGCCGAGCGCCACGGCCGCCTCGCCCATCAGGATCGCGATCACGCTCCACGCGAGCGCCGGACGCCATGCCCGCGCGCCGTGCACCCGCATGGCGTCGGCGATGCTGATCGCGTAGGCGATGGTGAGCATGGGGCCCCATCCCGCCGCGTAGACGACCCACATCGTGGAGAACGCCGCGACGGCGGTGCGAACCTGCACCGCCGGGCCGGGCGCGAGGCGTGCGCCCATCGCGATGGCCGCGATGTTGGCGATCGAGCACACGAGCACGGCGGTGACGAGCAGGGAGATCGGCGTCGATGCCACGAGCCCGGCCCGCTGCAGGGACGGCAGGGCCGCGACCGCCACAGGGCCGGTCGCGAAGACCAGGATCGATGCCCGTGCGATGCCGGCCTTTCGGCCAGCCGATGCCACCACGTCGCGAACATCGGCCCACTCCGGGGGCGACCTGAGCACAGACTGGGATGACGTTCGGGCTCGTGACGGCGACCACACATCGGGACCCGCTGTCCGGGCGGCCCCGAGGCGGCCCCGTCAGGGTCTCGGGGCGTCGCGGCGGTGGCGCGTGGACCGGGGCGCCCAGAAACTGGGTGGAGGCCTTCAGACGGGGCCCACGGCGGCCGATCGAAGCGGCAAGTTGGCACACCCGTGCGTGGCGGCGCGCCTCGGCGGCGAGCAGGCCGGAGGCACCCGATGGGCTACGCGTACCGCTGCGACCACGAGCTCGCGTTGACGGTGACCGTCGCTGTCGGCCCCGTTGACCCGTGACCAGATGCTCGCCCATGTGCGCTGCCAGGTCACTGATCCGGCGTGGCCCGCCGGCCGCCGCATGCTCTCCGACTACCGCCTCGCCGACTCGTCGGGCATCACGCCCGACGACCTCGTGGCCGCGGCCACGCTCTATGCGCCCAAGGCCCAGATCGCCGACGGGCTCCGGACGGCGTACTTGTCGAGCGTCGATTTCACGGGGCCGGGCGTGTTGCAGTCGACGATCGCCGCCCGCTACCGGTTGCAGCCGGTGGAGTTCGGTGACCTCGAGACGGCATGCGGGTGGCTGGGGGTCGAGCCGGCCGCTGCGGAGGCCATCATCATGGAGCTGCGCGCCGCGCTGTTGGCTCACGACGCAGCCTGAGGCCGCGACCGGCACTGTCATCCGGCGGGCGGGCGCGTTACCGTTCCGGCCGGACACGGCGCGACGCGCCGCGCCGGGGGGAAGGCTGTGGCGGCATGCGGGAACAACGCGGATCGAGTCGCGGATGGAGTCGCGGCGTCCGGGCCGGCGCGATGGGTGCGGCGCTGGCGTTGGTCGCGGCCACGACCGTGGTCGGCGCCGTAGTCGTCGGCGCACAGACCACCAAGGGCGCCGCGCCGCGAGCGCTGCTCGTCGGCACGTATCACGGTGTCGTGGGCCAGTACGCCACGATCCAGGCGGCTGTCGACGCGGCACGACCGGGAGACTGGATCCTCGTCGCTCCCGGCGATTACCACGAGGCGAACGACGTGGCGCACCCGCCCACCGGCGACGTGCACGGCGCGTTCGGTGGTGTGCTCATCACGACGCCGGGCGTGCACGTACGCGGCCTCGACCGCAACACGGTGATCATCGACGGCACGAGCAGCGCCGGCAAGCGGCCGTGCAGCGCCGACGCCGCCGCGCAGAGCCTCGGTGTCCCCGACTCCAACGGCACTCCGTCGGGCCGAAACGGCATCGTGGTGTCGAAGGCCGACGGCGTCAGCGTCGAGAACCTCACCGTGTGCAACTTCCTGAGCGGCAGCCAGGACTCGGGCAACGAGATCTGGTGGAACGGCGGCGCCGACAGCGGCGTGATCGGTCTGCGCGGCTACACCGGCCGGTACCTGACCGCGACATCCACGTACTTCGGCGATACCAACGTGGCCGCGAAGTACGGGATCTTCTCGTCGGATTCCCGCGGCCGGGCGCTGTGGGACCAGGTGTACGCGAGCAACTTCGACGACTCGGGCATGTACGTGGGCGCATGCCTGCGCGAGTGCGACATGACGATCGACCATGCCTGGATGCAATACAGCGCGCTCGGGTACTCGGGCACGAACTCCGGTGGCGCCATCGTGATCCAGCACTCGGAGTTCGACCACAACAAGGACGGCTTCGACACGAACACGCAGATCGCGGGTGACCCGCCTGCGCCCCAAGACGGCTCCTGCCAGCACGGTGCGATCAGCCCGATCACGCACACGCACTCCTGCTGGGTGTTCATGCACAACCGGGTGCACGACAACAACAACCCCAACGTTCCGGCCGCGGGCAGCGCGAGCGCCGGCCCGACCGGTACCGGCATGACCATCTCCGGCGGTCGCAACGACACGGTGATGGACAACACGTTCGAGAACAACGGTGCGTGGGGTGTGCTCTTCGTGCCGTTCCCCGATGGCGGAACTCCCGACCCGGGTCAGACGTGCGCCGGTGAAGGTGGAGTGGAAGTGCCGGGCTTCGGCTGCGTGCTCGACGCCGAAGGAGACGCGTTGTTGCACAACACGTTCCGCAACAACGGGTTCTTCGGCAACCCGAGCAACGGCGACTTCGGCCAGATCATGTTCAACGCCGGTGAACCGCAGAACTGCTACGCCGGGAACGCGTTCCCCGACGGCAGCACGCCGACCGACCTCGAAGCGACCCAATCGACATGCGGCCCGATCACGACTGCCGCGAACACGGGTGGACCGCTGCTCGGCGAGGTGCTGTGCGACACCGGCTTCGGCGCGTGCCCGCCCGGGTCGAGCTACCCGCAACAGACCGAGGTCGTGATGCATCCGCTCCCGAAGAGCCTCGCGTCGATGCCCGATCCCTGCGCGGGCGTTCCCACCAACGCGTTCTGCGCGGCGCGATGAGCCGCATCGTCGTGTGCGGTGAGAGCGAGGACCCGTTCCGCTTCCCCGGACCAGCGCGACCTGAGCTGCTTGCACTGCTGGCCTGAATCGACGGGCATCGGTAACGTCGCGCGCATGGCCGAACCAGCGCTGCAGCTCTGGTGCGCAGGCGCCGGCATCCCGAGGTTCACCGCCCGCGCCGCCCAGCGCGCCGAGGCGCAAGGATGGGACGGGATCGGTCTCGTCGACTCGCAGAACCTCGCCGGCGACCCGTACGTCGAGCTTGCGCTGGCGGCGGCCGCCACGGAACGACTGCTGCTCGCCACCGCCGTCACCAACCCGTATACGCGTCACGCCGCGGCGGCCGCCACCGCGATCGCGACCGTGCACGCCGAATCGGGTGGGCGTGCGGTGCTCGGCATAGGGCGCGGCGATTCTGCGCTCGCGCACCTCGGCCTCGCGCCGGCTCCAGTCGCGTTCTTCGAGCGCTACGTCGAGCGGTTGCAGGGCTACCTCTCGGGCCACGACGTGTCGTTCGAAACGGGCGCCGAAGGTGCGCCGATCCGCTCCTCCGACGCGTTGGGACTCGCTGCGGGCCCGAGCACGAGCCGGCTGCACTGGCTCGACCACACGGATCTTCCGAAGGTGCCGGTCGACGTGGCCGCGAGCGGTCCGAAGGTGATCGCGGTCGCGGCCCGCCATGCGGAGCGGATCACGTTTGCCGTCGGTGTCGATCCGGCGCGCATCGCGTGGGCGATCGACACCGCGATCGCGGCGCGCACCGCGGCCGGCCTGCGGGAAGACGGCATCGAGTTCGGCGCCTATGTGCCCGTGTTCGTGCATCCCGACCGAGCCACCGCGCGGGCGATGATCGCCGGCGGCGTGGCGAGCTACGCGCGCTTCTCCGTGATGCACGGCACCGTGAACGGCCCGGCGGAGGCACCGATGCGAGACGTGCTCACCGCAGTCCGCGACAGCTACGACATGGGCCAGCACTTCATGCATGGATCGCCGCAGTCGGGCGCGCTCACTGACGAGACGATCGATGCATTCGGCATTGCCGGACCGCCCGCCTACTGCCTCGAGCGCATCCAAGCGCTCACGGATCTCGGGATCTCGAAGCTGTTCGTGCTCGGCGCCGGCATCAACCTCGACCGAGACACGGCGCGCGCCTCGCAGCGCGCGTTCGTCGACGACGTCCTGCCCGTCCTGCGCTGAACCGCCGTAGGATCGCCATCGACTCTCGGAGGGAGCGAGCATGGCCGATCTCGATCTCGTCATTCGTAGTGGCACCGTCGTGGATGGAACGGGTGCACCGGCCCGCACGGCCGACGTCGCCGTGCGCGACGGCAGCATCGTCGAGATCGGCTCCGTCGACGCGCGTGGTGCACGCACGATCGATGCCGACGGCCTGCTCGTCACGCCCGGCTGGGTCGACATCCACACGCACTACGACGGCCAGGCAACCTGGGACGATCGACTCCAGCCGTCGTCGTGGCACGGGGTGACCACCGTCGTGATGGGCAACTGCGGCGTGGGCTTCGCGCCGGTGCACGATCGCGACCACCAAGCGCTTGTGGAGCTGATGGAGGGTGTCGAAGACATCCCGGGCACGGCGCTGTACGAGGGCTTGTCGTGGGAGTGGGAGAGCTTCGCCGAGTACCTCGACGCGATCGACGCGCGTCCCCACGACATCGACGTCGCGGCTCAGGTACCGCATGGCGCGTTGCGGCTCTACGTGATGGGGGAGAGGGGCTCGCAAGGTCTGCCGGCCACCGACGACGACATCGCGGCCATGGGCCGCATCGCACGTGAAGCCGTCGCCGCGGGCGCGCTCGGATTCACGACATCGCGCACGAAGAACCATCGCACCTCGACCGGCGCGTACACCCCCACGTTGCGCGCCGAAGCCGCCGAGCTCGTCGGTATCGCTGCAGAGATCGGTCGAGGCGGCGCCGGCGTGCTCCAAGTCGTCTCCGACTTCGAGTCGCCGCACGACGAGCAGGTGATGCTGCACGACATGATGGCCGCATCGGGCCGGCCACTGTCGCTGTCGCTGGCGCAGGCGCACAGCGCGGGCGGCGGCTGGCGCGGCATGCTCGCGCTCATCGACCGGATGCACGCCGAAGGGCTGCAGATGCGGGCCCAGGTGGCCGTGCGGCCGATCGGTGTGCTGCTCGGTTTGCAGGCAACGATCAACCCGCTCGCCGCCAGCGCCACCTACCGCGCCGTAGCGGCCGAGCTCCCCGAGCTGGCGGCCCGTGCGGCGCGCCTCGCGCGCGCCGACGTCCGCGAGGCTGTTCTCGCCGAGCTGGCCCAGCAGCGCCAGAACCCGATGCTCGCGTACGAGCAGATGTTCCCGATCGCCGAGCATCCCGACTACGAACCGCCTGCCGACGCGTCACTCGCGGCGATCGCGGCGCGCGCCGGTGTCACGCCCGCGGAGCTGCTCTACGACGAGCTGTTGCGTGACGAGGGTCGTGCGCTCGTGTACGCGCCGATCATCAACTACGCCAACGGCAACCTCGACCACGTCGCCGAGATGCTCCAGCACCCGTGGTGCGTACCCGGGCTCTCCGACGGAGGCGCGCACGTCGGGACGATCTGCGACGCGAGCTTCCCCACCACGCTCCTGCAACACTGGGGTCGCGATCGAGCTCGAGGCACGCTCCCGATCGAGCTGCTCGTGGCGCGCCAGTGCCGGGCCACGGCCGAAGCCGTGGGTCTGTGCGATCGTGGACTCCTGGCTCCGGGTCTGCGGGCCGACGTCAACGTCATCGACCTCGAGCGGCTGTCACTCGACGCGCCCACCATGGCATTCGATCTCCCGGCCGGCGGCAAGCGGCTGCTCCAGCGCGCGCACGGCTACCGGCACACATTCGTGAACGGCACCGAGACCTACCGTGACGGCGAGGCGACCGGCGAGTGCCCGGGTCGGCTTGTGCGCGGGGCGAAGACCACACCGTGAGGGCGCAGGCATGAAGGCACAACCATGAAGGTCAGCTATCCGATCATCTCGGCCGACTCGCACATCACCGAGGCGCCCGGCACGTATGTCGATCACATCGACCCCGCGTGGCGCGACCGTGCGCCCCGCATCGTCGACGGCGGCGACAAGGTCGGCGACGTGTTCGAGGTGGAGGGGATGCGCCCGATCAACCTCGGTCTGGTCGCCGCCGCGGGCAAGGAAGCGTCGCAGATCCGTGTGAAGGGCGAGCGGTTCGCCGACCTGCACCGCTCGGGTTGGGATCCCGCGTTTCGGATCGCCGACCAGGAACGTGACGGCGTGGCCGCCGAGGTGATCTACCCGACGGTGGGCATGGTGCTCTGCAACCACCGCGACGTCGACTTCAAGCAAGCATGCTTCGCGGCGTACAACCGTTGGATCGCGGAGTACTGCGCCACTGACACCGACCGACTCATCGGCTGTGGCCAGACCACGATGCGATCACCGGCCGACGGCATCGCCGACCTCGAGGCCATCAAGGCACTCGGGCTGCGCGGCGTCATGATGCCCGGCGAGCCGGCCTATGAGCACGACTACGACCATCCCGACTGGGACCCGTTCTACGAGGCGGCCGCCGATGCGGGTCTCCCGCTCAGCTTCCACATCCTCACGTACCGCTCGGAGCGCACGCGGGGTCCGGCGATGTCGCAGTTCCTGTCGACCGTGCGCGGCTGTCAGGACATCATGGCGATGTTCGTGCTCGGTGGTGTGTTCGAGCGCAACCCGCGACTGCGGCTCGTGTGCGTGGAAGCCGATGCCGGTTGGGTTCCGCACTTCATGTACCGCATGGATCACGCGTACAACCGGCACCGCTACTGGTTGCCGCCCGGTCAAGCGCTTTCGCGGCCGCCGAGCGAGATCTTCGCCGAGCACATCTACACCACGTTCCAGGACGACTGGACGGCGTTCGCGCACGCGAGCTCGATGAACTGGCGACGGCTGATGTGGGCCAACGACTTCCCGCACTCCGATTCCACGTGGCCGTGGAGCCAGGCGCTCCTCGACGAGCACACCGCGCACCTCACCGACGAGCAGTGCCGCGCGATCCTGTGCGACAACGTCGCCGAGCTGTACGGCATCGACCTCACCGCACTGTCGTAGCGGCCTCGTGCGTCACGTGTCGTCGTCGGGTGCGACGACCTCAGGGTGCTGCGCGAGGAAGCGTCGTGTCGAGGCGGGGATCGGGTGCTGGCGGAGCTCCACGCGAGCGCCCGTCGGGGGCGCGCTGAAGTTGAACGCACCGGCGAAGTCGTAGGCGCCGGCGTCGTTCACGCCGAGCGGCGCGAGACCGAGTGATTCCTCGGTGAAGTGCAGGATCGACGAGAACGTCGCCGGCTGGGTGTCGGTGTAGCCGACCTTCGCATAGGGGCTCACGATCACCATCGGCACGCGGATGCCTTGCTGGGTGCCGTCGGGGTTCTTGCCCGGCGTCACGTGGTCGTAGAAGCAGCCGCAGTCGTCGTAGGTGATGAAGATCGCGGTCGACGACCACTGGGGCCCGGCCTGGATCGCCGAGACCACCTTGCCGATCCAGTTGTCACCGAGGAGCATCGACGACGGTGGGTGTTGGCCCGTGCCGCCGGGCCCACTCGGCAGCACTGCCGAGTAAGCCGGCAGCGTGCCGTTCTTGGCGTCGGTGAGCACGTTCGACGTGGGCACCGTGTGCGCGCGTTGCGTCGTGTCGAGACAGCTCGCGAAGTTGGGGCAGATCGACCACACGTAGATGGTCGAGTAGAGGTGCCACGACAGCCCCTTGGCCTGCAGGCGGTCGAAGATCGTCGGCACGCTCGGCACCTTCGTCGCGCGGAACGCGCCGTTGTACGGGAACTGTGTGGGATTGAGCACTCCGGGCGCGGCGGGGATGCACGCCGGCTGCAGCGACGATGCGTGCGTGAGCGGGTCGATCCACTTCTGGACGCGGTTGGAGTTGCAGCCCCATCCCGGTCCGGGCGTCACCCCGGTCGTCTTCTGCGGGATGTCGCCGGTGAAGCCGTCCTGGGTGGCGGCCGCGGCGTACACGTGGCCGCCCCACGAGGGGCTGTTCTGCATCGAGAACGTGCGGTCCGAGATGGCGTACTTGTCGGCGAGCGCGGTGAGCGTCGGGATCTGTGTCGGCTTGTAGTACGTGAGGCAGAGGTTCACGTTGTTCACGACGCACCCGGCGATGCCGCTCCAGCCGTCCATCGCGCCGCCGTCGATCGCAGTGCTCTGCGCGCCGACGGAATGCGGGATGTCGTGCACCGTGTCGGGGCTCGGCGTGAGCGCGACGGTCGTGCCGTTCTTCAAATGGACCGGACCGATCGTGCCGTTGCAGCGTCCGGGATGCGCGACGCAGTACGCCCCGAGGGTCTCGTCGAAGCTGTGGTTCTCCTGGTAGATCACGACCACGTGCTGGATCGTGCCGAGCGGCACCGTGGGCCGCGCGGCGCGCGTCGATTCACCGTGCGCGCCAGTCGCGAGCGCGACGAACGTGACGGCGATGATCGCCACCAGCGCGCGTACCCGTCGGGCCGGCGATGACTTGCGCTGCGTTCGTACCCGACTCTGCACGTCGACCCCCGAAGGTGAGGCGGCACCGGCTTGATTCGGCCAATTGATCGCCCGCCGCGCCCGCGCAGGCTAAGACCGCCTGTCGGCGCGGTGGCGGATCTCACGATCGCACCACCGGCCGAGGGCGGATTGCCCGATCACGTGTCGTCGGTCGGCTGCGAGATCTCGGGATGCTGGGCGAGGAACGCACGGGTCGACGCCGGGATCGGGTGTTGCGGGAGCGGCGCGCGTGGTGGCGTGCCGCCCGCACCGAAGTTGAACGAGCTCGAGTAGTCGTAGGCCTGTGCGTCGTTCACGCCGAGTGGTGCGAGGCCCAACGACTCTTCGGTGAAGTGCAGGATCGACGCGAACGTGGCCGCGTGGGTATCCGTGTAGCCGACCTTCGCGTACGGGCTCACGATGATCATGGGCGTGCGCATGCCTTGTTGCGTGCCGTCGGGGTTCTTGCCCGGCGCCACGTGGTCGTAGAAGCAGCCACAGTCGTCGTAGGCGATGAACACGGCAGTCGATGACCACTGCGGGCTCGTCTGGATCGCTGCCACGACCTTGCCGATCCAGTTGTCACCGACGAGCATCGAAGCGGGCGGATGTTGGTCGGTTCCGCCCGTTCCGGGGAGCAGGACGGAGTACGCCGGCAGCGCACCGTTCTTCGCGTCGGTGAGGAAGTTCGTCGTGGGCACCACGTGCGACCGCTGCGCCGTGTAGAGGCAGTCGCCGAAGTTCGGGCAGATCGACCACTTGTAGACGCTCGAGTAGAGCTTCCACGACAGCTTCTTGGTTTGCAGCCGGTCGAAGATGGTGGGCACGTTCGCCACCTTCGTGGCTCGGAACGCGCCGTTGTACGGGAACTGCGCGGGGTTCAGCACGCCCGGCTTGGCGGGGATGCACGCGGGCTGCATCGACGTCTTGTGCGTCGTCGGATCGAGCCACGCTTGCACGAGCTTCGAGTCGCAGCCCCAACCGGGGCCGGGCGTCACGCCCGGTGCCGCGTGGGGGATGTCGCCCGTGAAGCCGTCTTGACTCGCCGCCGCGGCGTACACGTGTCCGCCCCACGACGGGCTGTTCTGCATCGTGAACGTACGGTCCGACACGACATAGTGATCAGCGAGCGATGTCATGCTCGGGATCTGGCTCGGCTTGTAATACGTGAGGCAGAGATTCACGCCCTTCGGCGTGCAACCGGGAATGCTGCTCCAACCGTCCATCTTGCCGCCGTCGATCGCGGTCGACTGTGCCGCGACGTTGTGCGGGATGTCGGGGTTGATCACGTCGGGGCTCGGGGTGAGTGACACGGTCTTGCCGTTCGCCAACTTGAACGGTCCGATCGAACCGTTGCAGCGTCCGGGATGCGCGATGCAGTACGCCCCGAGGGTCTCGTCGAAGGTGTGGTTCTCCTGGTAGATCACCACGACGTGCTTGATCTTGCCGAGCGGCACGGCTGCCGGGATCGAAGCGCGTGACGACTGCGCGCTGTGCGCGGTGGTGACGACGCCGGCGCACGCGACGGCGGCCAGCAGTGCGACGGTGCGGAGGCGACGACCTCGACGCGGCGCGCGTGGTTGGTGATACTGCACGGTCAGCCTCCCCATCGTTGCCGCCGGGCGATCTGCGACAGGAGTGAACTTACGAGACTGCCCGCGGCCGCAGTAAGGGACCTAAGTCCCGGAAACGCTGGCGTCGTGCCCGTCCGGGGCGTGGACGCGGTGAAGACTCGCGGCGTAGCGTGATGGCGCCGTCACCCGGGCACGCCGGGAACGGTTCGGGGGACACAGGGGGCGTTGATGCGACGGGTAGCTGTCACGGCCGCGATCTGCGTGGCGCTCGGTGCCTCGCCGGTGCTCGTCTCGGTGCACACCGCCGGCGCGTCACTCACCGCGCGACCGCGTGCACCACGCGCGGCGCGCTTCACGGCCGGTGCAGCGGTTGAGACGATCACGCCTCCGGTGTTCGGCGCGCTGCGCGACGACCCCGCCAACTGCCTGGCCACCGCGCCCGATCCGTCGATCTACAACGGTCTCCGGCGCTGGTCGTTCGAGGAGCCGTACGCGGATTCGTCGGGCGCAGGTGTGTTCCAACCCGGTGATGCGTTTCTCGACTGCAACGGCAACGGCCGGTGGGACGGCATCCTGCTCGGTGGCGGCGGGAACACCCCGCGCTCCGCGTCTCTGGTCGCCGACGCGGTGAGCGCGCGCGCGATCGTGGTCGGCAACGGACGGCAGACGATCGCGATCGAGGTGCTCGACCAAGAGGGCCTCTTCAACGTGTACCAACAGCGCATCCGGGCGCGGGTCGCCGCCGATGGATTCCACCTCGACGGCATCTTCATCTCCGCGACGCACGACGAGTCGGCCCCCGACACGCTCGGCATCTCGGGCGTCGATCCCACCATCTCGGGTGTCGACGCGTACTACGTCGACTTCCTCGTCGTGCAGGCGGCGCGTGCGATCGAGCGCGCCTATGCCGCGCAGCGACCCGCGCACATCAAGTACGCCGAATCCGTCGAGCCCGCCAACCTCGGCCAGTGCTTCTCGTCGTATCCCTTCGTCGACGACCAGCTGATGCCGTCGTTGCAGGCGGTGGGAACCGACGGCAGCGTGATCGCGACGCTCGGCGACGTGAGCCAGCATGCCGAGACGCTCGGCTTCAACCCCGACCCGCAACAGGCCCTCTGGATCAGCGCAGACTGGCCGCACTTCTTCCGTACTGCGCTCGAGTCGCGGTACGGAGGTGTTGCCGTCGAGATGGCCGGCTCGGTCGGCAGCAACGAGACGCCTCAGGTGTTCTCGGCGCCGCTGTCGCGTGTGCCCCAGCGGTTCATCGATGCCTCGCACCCGGCGGGCTGTCGCACGCTGTTCGAACCCAACGGTGCGCCGGCACCCGTCGGCTACGACCAGGAGACCACCGTGCTCGGTCGCGAGCTCGCCGCCGCGGTCGCCGACGGACTCGACCACAACGGCACGTGGTCGGCGAGCGACACGATCTGGGGTGAGCGCCGCACTGTTTGCGAACCGGTCACCAACACGCTGTTCCAGCTCGGCGCGCTGCTCGGAGTGTTCGCCGACCGACCGTCGTACAACGCGAACTGCACCGTCGAGATCCCGCCGGCGCCGAATGGGTCGACGAGCGGCACCGAGCTGAAGTCGCAGGTGGCCGCGTTCCAGATCGGCGACGCCACGTTCGCATCGGTGCCCGGCGAGGTGTTCCCGTTCACGTACCTGCGCAGCTTCCTCGGACCCGACGACATGCCGGTGTCGGGCCATGAGCTGCCGCCGTGGGTCGTGACACACATGCACACGCCGTACCGGTTCATCGACGGCCTTGCCGAAGACATGCTCGGCTACATCTTCCCGCAGGGCAACGGTGTGGGTGTGCCCGGCGAGCCGGGCGCCAACGACGGCACTGACCGGTTCGGCTGCGGACACTCCGACGACAGCGAGGCTGCGTCGTCGCAGACCGGCGACATCGTGGGCGCCGCGCTCGTTGACGCGCTCGACTCGCGTGTCGCGACACCGGAAGACGTGCGGGTCGGCCGTTACGTGCTCCCCGGCGGTGCGCTCTCCCGCGATCCGCAGGGCACTCCGCCATCGATCCAGTGCACTGCGAACCTCGTGTTCCATGCCACCGGTGACGCAGTCGGAGTGTGGGTCGCGAATCGCAACGGTGCGGGCGGCGAGATGATCACGCCGGCAGCTTGGATGTCGCTGTCGGGCCGCCGCCAGGCGCACCCCGATCGCAACACGCGCGGCTGGTTCAGTGCCGACGGCCAACGTCATTGGCTCGACGTGTACCCGAATCTCGCCCCGAGCTGATCGGCGCGCCGCTACTGAGCAAGCGCCGCTTGCAGCAGCTCCTGGTCATCGGGCGCGAGGTCGATGACCGCGGCGGCCGCGATGCCGTCCGGGCTCATCTTGGCGATCGTCTTGCGGATGACAGAGATCATCGTGTCGCGGTCGAGACGAGCGGCGAGATCGTGGAGCTGTGTCTCGACGAACACGAGGCAGAGGGCGTCTTCGAGCACCTGTGCTTCCGGGTCGGTGCCGAGATCGCGCTTGGCCACGAGCCGTTGCACATGCTCGATGGTGGCGGTGTCGAACCCCACGGCCATGAGGATGGCGCCGACCTCGTCGGCGTGCACCTGATGCAGCGCGCGGCGCCAGCGGAGGTAGCCGGCGCGCCCCGACGGCTTCGACGACCGGGGGATCACCCAGCGGCGCACGTGATGGGCGCGCACCGCGAGGCACAAGGCGGGGCTGGGTTCGGGCGCGAGCCGCTTCACCCACTCCGTAGCGAGCTCGGCATGAGCGAGCTCCTTCGGGCGTAGCGCACCGCGCACGCGGATCTGGTTCGGATCGTCGGCGTTGGCCGCGTCGATCGCGGCGATCGCCTGCTCGAGCAGATCGTCAGCCACGAGCACAACCTAGGTTGGTCGGCGCCGCTCGGCGGCCGAACCCAGCTCGCGCACGAATGAGGAGCCGTCATGTCGACGATGATGCCGGCCGCGTTCATCGGCCATGGCACGCCGATGAACGCCATCGAGCACAACGGCTACACCGACGCGTGGCGTGCGTTTGGCGCATCGATGCCCACCCCGCGCGCCGTGGTCGTGATCTCGGCACACTGGTACATCAACGCGACTGCGGTCACGGCGATGGCACACCCGCGCACGATCCACGACTTCTATGGCTTCCCCGAAGCGTTGTTCGCAGTGGAATATCCCGCGCCGGGTGCT
>JADGOO010000021.1 GCA_017882905.1 Acidimicrobiia bacterium
CACGCCGTTCGCGAAGTTCGACATACCAGGGCCGCCGACGACCACGACGGCGCCTCCGGCCCGCGCGGCGCGATCGATGCGCCGGATCCTCGTGGTCGGCGACAGCGTCGCGCAGACCCTCGGACGCGGCCTCGAACGCTGGGGACCGACGCGTGGCGTGACCGTGTGGAACGCGGGTCGCAAGTACTGCGGTCTCGGATTGCACGCCAAGCGTGTCGTCGGTCTTGTGGAGCAACAGCCAGCGCCGGCATGCGAGGACTGGCCACAGATGTTCCACGCGGCAGTCGGCGCGTTCCACCCCGACGTGGTGGTCGTCTCGACGTACATCTGGGATGAGATGCCGCACCGGCTGCCCACGTGGAGGACATACGAGGTTCCGGGCCAAGCGCACTTCGACGCGTGGCTCGTGCACGATTACGAGGTCGCCAACGACGAGCTCGCCGCGAACGGTGCGACCGTGGTGTGGCTCTCGCTACCGTGCACGGAAGGACAGCCGGTCAACAGCATGCAGCGGGCCATGAACAACGTCGTGCAACATGTCGTCGCACAACGACCCACGACCGCGCAACTCATCGACCTCGAGCCCGCGCTCTGCGGGCCGGGCGACAGCCCGCTGCACCACGCGCGATCCGACGACGGGTTCCATTTCACCGACAGTGGCGCCGACGTCTTCGCGGCATGGCTCGGTCCCCGACTCGCAACTGCGCGTCAACTCGTGGCGCGCAGCTAGGCGCGCCCTCAGCTCTCTGCGTACATCGCTTCGATCAACTCGATGTTGGCCGCGGTCACCTGGTTGCGCTTGACCTTCAACGTGGGCGTCATCTCGCCGGCCGCGATGGTGAAGTCGTGGCTGAGCACCCGGTACTTGCGCACGTGCTCCACACGCGAGCGCTTGCGGTTCACCTCGTCGACCACCCGATCGAGCTCGGCCCGCAAGTCGGGATCTTTGCCGAGCGCTTCGAGCCCGGCCACCTTGTGGTGCGCGCCGGCCCATGCCGTGATTGCTTCGGCGTCCAGCGTGAGCAGCGCCGTGAGATAACGCCGTCCTTCGCCGACCACCACCGCCTCGGAGACGAGGGGGTGGTGGCGCAGGTCGGACTCGATCTCTTGCGGCGCGATGTTCTGCCCCGCGGCGGTGATGATCAGGTCCTTCTTGCGCCCGGTGACCGTGAGATACCCGACGTCATCGAGATGGCCGACGTCACCCGAGTGCATCCATCCTTCACCGTCGATCAACTCCGACGTCGACTGCGCGTCGCGGAAGTAGCCGCTGCACACGTTGCCGCCCTGGACGAGGATCTCGCCGTCGTCGGCGATGCGCACGCGCACGCCGGGGATGGCGGGACCGACGGTCCCGATGCGGTTGGCAGCGGGCGGGTTGCACGTGGTCGGCCCGCACGATTCGGTCTGGCCGTAGAGCTCGATCACTGGCAGTCCGATCGAGTGGAACCACCGCAGGAGGTCGGGATGGATCGGCGCCGCGGCCGAGATCATGATGTGGGCCTGGTCGAGCCCGATCTCGTGGCGGATCTTTGCGCCGACCGCCGCGTCGAGCGCCTCATAGGGAAGGCGTTCCCACACCGGTACGTAGTCCGCGGTCTCCCTGTCGGCCACGACGCGCCGACCCAGGCCGGTGTAGCCATCCACGACGAGTCGCTTGATGCCATGCGTCTCGCCGAGCTTCGCGACCACCGCCTCCTGGAGCTTCTCCCAGACGCGCGGCACGGCGAAGAACACCGTCGGGCGGCAGTCCTGGAGATCTTCGGCGACGGTCGACAAGCTACGTGCAAACCACGTCTCTGCACCCACCGCGACGGACGCGAAGTCGCTGATCATGCGCTCCGCGATATGGCTCAGCGGAAGGAACGAGAGGAGACGCTCGCCTTCGTGGATCTGCATGAGCGAGATCGAGCTCTGCAGCGTCCACATGATGTTGGCGTGCGTGATCATGGTGCCCTTCGGCGGACCCGTCGTGCCGCTCGTGTAGACGAGCGTCGCCAGGGAACCCGGCGTCACCGTGTCGGCACGCGAGTTGAAGATCTCTGGATCACGCGCCAGGCGTGCCGCGCCGATATTGCGCAGCTCCGAGAACGCCAGCACGTGCGGGTCGTCGAACCGCTCACCGTCGTCGAACACGATGAGGCGATCGAGCTTCGGCAGCTCGTCGCGCACCTCGAGCACGCGCGCCGCGAGATCGCGGTCTTCGACGAAGCACACAACGGCTTCGCCGTCTCCGAGGATGTGCGCGGCTTGCTCCGGTGAGCTGGTCTGGTACACGGGCACGGTCACACAGCCGTTGGCGAGTGCTCCGAGATCGGCCAGATGCCACTCGGCGCGGTTGTTCGAGAAGACGCCAACATGCTGACCGGGCACGATGCCGAGATCGGCGAGGCCGGCGGTGACCTCGCTCACGGCGCGCCCGTACTCGGCGTAGGTCAGGGTGTCCCAGCCGTCGGCGCGCCGGCTGCGCAATGCCGTTCGGTCGGGGATGCGCCGCACCTGGTCGCGGAACGCGTCGACGATCGTGGCGCCGTCCACTCGCGGTAGTCGTGCGGTCTCCATCTCCTCACACTCCTTCGTAGGTGCGGCTGGGAACGGCGCCGGTCGGAACCGGGGTGGGTGTCGGCGGTGCGGTCGTAGCCACGGACGGCGTCGCGACGTGCGGTGCGTCGGTGTGTGCGGCCGGCTGCGGCATCGGTTGCGGGCCTTCGCCGATTGTCACGTCGGGGCCGTGGCGGCCACGCCGCCATCCGTATGCCCCGAAGCCGATCAAGAGCAGTCCGAGCAGGGCCATGGCCCATGGCGCCCGAACTTCGAGGAGGTTCATCGTCGACGCGTGATCACGCGCCGTGCGGGCCGCCTCGAGGGACGACGGGACCGTCTGGGTGTACTGGTAGCTCTCGGCCACCTGCGGCTTGGCCGCGGCCAGTGCCGCGAGCCCCACCGAGAGGGCCCGCACCGATGGGATCGCCGAGTAGCGGTGCAACATCGGTTGCAACGCGGCGGCTCCCGTCAGATCGGGTTGCACTGCGACACCCTGTTGTTGCGTGTGCACGTCGATCAGCGCGCCGGTCTTCGGTTCGATCGAGACGAGGCCGCTGCTGAGGAAGAAGTAGTGCAGCGGTACCGGCTTGGCCAACGTGGCCGCGACGAGCTTCGACTCCGACGGCGTCAGACGCGGACCCACGTCGATCAACGCCTTCGTCACGTCGATACCCGCGGCGCGCAGCACCGGGTCGAGCTGCGCGGCCGTCACCTGCATCGGCAACCCCATCGCCTTCAAGTGCGCGAGGTAGTACGGCGCGACCGGCCCGTCGAGCTTGCTCGAGAAGTCGAGCACCGTGAGCCGCGCGTCGGCGTGGTAGTGGGGCCCTTCGACCAGCACGAGGTTGGCGTATGCGTTCTCTTCCGGGATGAAGGCGCGGTAGCTGCCCTTCGTGTTCGTTCCCATCGAGAAGTTCACGCGGTAGGCACCGACGGCGCCCGTCATGAGCGCCTTCGGATCGCCGAACGCGTACTGCCGGGAATCCGACACCATCTTCATCGTGCGCCGGTCGATCACGTACTGATAGCTCTCGACCGTGGTCGCGGTAGACGTCTTGACGGTGACGGTCTCGTCGACGACAGCAGTATCGAACGAGCCGCTCTTCACCTTCACGTGGCGGTCGATCGAGACCGGTTGACGCTTCGGCGTGGCGTACGGCAGGAGCGTTGCCGGGTTCGTGTAGCTCGTTGCCGTTCCCGTGTAGTGGGTGGTCGTGTCGACGCTGAGGGGGAACCGGACCAGCGCCGGCGCGGCCACAACACGAACAGCCACCGACCCGATCACCAAGATCACACCGAGACAGAATGCTGTGATTCCCCAGCGACGCATGGCCGCCTCCCTCATCGGAACGAGCGTGCAGCCTTCTTCGGG
>JADGOO010000156.1 GCA_017882905.1 Acidimicrobiia bacterium
CGCACGTGGCCGATCTGGTCGTTGCCGGGTGTCGACGAGATCATCGTGTACGTGTACCCGCGCTCGTCCTCGACATCGGAAACGAGCTCGAGCGCGGAGCCCTCGCGTCCGAACGGCATCTTGAAGATCACGCGCCGCAACCGGCCGTTGTGATGCTCGTCGCCCGGCCACAGCACGTCGACGCGCTTCACCATCGGCGCGTAGTCGGTCCAGCGGTCGTAGTCCTGGAACAGCGCCCAGATCCGCGCCGCGGAGTGCGGCATCTCGAACGAGTACTCATGGCTGCGCATCGCGCCATCATTGCAGGTCTCTTTGCGCCTACTTCGTCCGGCGCGGCGAGCTCACTGCGCACCCGTTTCGCTCCTTCGTCGCTCCCGGGCTGCTTCGCTCACCGCTCTGCCCCGGACACCCGCGGCACACCCGCGGCGCCCCTGCGTCGCTCCCGGCTACTTCGGGCGGGGGTCGGCGTCCTGGATCTGCTTGATGACCGCGTCGTTGAGCGGCAGCGGTGCGCAGCCGTGGGTGGTCTCGCAGACGAAGTCGAACTGCGACTCGGCGGCCGAGTGGCACGAGGCGCAGTTGAGGCCGAACGCGTTGACGGTCTTCGCCGCGCCACGCGATCTGATCGTGGTGCCCGTCGCCGAGGCGGTCAGCGAGAACATCTCCCAGTCGTGCGTGGCCGGGCTCCAACCCGCACGGCGCTTCACCATCGCCTCTTGGGGCACGAGTTGGATGATCGTGCCCACCGGGTACACACCACCCTTCGGGTCGTTCGCCACGGCGAGCGCATCGGCCAGATGGCCGAGCAGATTCCCGACGTAGAAGTGACGCACCTTCGTGAGCCGGTGGATGTTGGTGAACATCGCCGCAGTCATGTTGATGTCTTCCGGCGGCGCGGTACTGCTCGGGGCCGGCGCCGCGGCCGTGCTCGAGACACTCGGCACGGTGCTCGATTCGTGCGGTGCCGTCGCGACGCCCCCACCTGAGCTCCCACACGCCGCGAAGACGCCCGCACTCGCGGCGAGGGTCAACGCCCAGATCCAGAGGTGACCGCGCATCGGACGGGATACGGACCGCCGTCCGATTCGGTTCAATGCCGCGCTAGGAGCGGATGTCCTTGCGTTGGAACCACACCAGCGCCGCGGCGCCGAACACGACGAGGTACACGAGCTGCACGACCACCCCGACGATCATGTCGTGCGGGTACGTGTTGCCCGTGAACATCGGCTCCCACGCGTCGAGGTAGTGCGTGGGGAACGCATACCGCACCTGGCCGAGCTCCGTGATGGAGTTGAGGATCTCCGAGATGATGTAGACGCCGATCGTGGCGCCGATCGCGCCCGTAGCCGTGTCGGTGAGCGTCGAGAAGAACGTGCCCATCGCGAGCAACGCCGAGTAGCCGAAGGCCACGTACGCCGTGGCGATCAGCACGCGGAGCACGAGCGCGGACGAGCTGAGCGTGAAGCCGAACGAGAGCGCGCCGGTACCGCCGAAGGCCGACAGGTTCGGCACCGTGACCGGGTGCGCACCGAAGAAGAGGACGCCACCGACCAGCGCGGCGACCATCACGAGCACGGTTGCGGCCCAGATGAGGAAGCCGGCGACAAGACCCTTGGCGAGCACGAGCTTCACGCGCGACACGGGTCGGATCAGGACGTAACGCAGGTTGCCCCATGCCGCGTCGCCCGCGATCGAGTCGCCCGCGATGGTGCCGGCGATCACCACCAGCAGGAAGCCGCTCATCACGCTGAGCACGGCCGCGGGCACGAGCAAGCCGCTCTGATGGGCGAGGCGGAACAAGCCCTCGCCGCGATCGCCGCCCCGATCGGCACGGCCGGCCCGGCGATGGATGGCGAACAGGATCAGCGCCGGCAGGCCGATGAGCAACGCCACGATCACGAGAGAGCGGGTGCGCCGGGCCGCCTTCACGAACTCGGTGCGCACCAACGCGATCATGATGTGGCACCGATCGGGGCGCCGGGCGTGTTGCGGGCGTCGAGCAGGTCGAGGAAGGCGTCTTCGAGCCGTTGGGTCGGCATGATCGTCTCGACCTGCAGGCCGGCGCGCACGAGTGCCGCGTTGAGATCGGAGCGCCGCCCTGCGGTGGTGTCGACCGTGAGACCGTCGCCCTGCAGGTGCACGGTGCGAACGCCATCGATGGCTTCGAGCACGGTGCGGGCCCGCTCACGATCGTCGACCTCGATGTAGACCGAACCGCTCGAGCCGATCAGCTCGCTGACGGTGCCCTGTGAGATCAGACGGCCGTAGTTCATCACCACGACGTTCGTGCAGGTCTGCTCCACCTCGCTCAGGTGGTGGCTCGAGAGCAGCACGGTGGAGCCGTGTTCGGTGAGCCGCCCGATGAGCTCGCGCACCTCGCGGATCTCACCCGGGTCGAGACCGTTGGTGGGTTCGTCGAGCACCAGCAGCTCGGGGCGGCCGAGCAACAGCCGTGCGAAGCCCAGGCGCTGCTTCATACCTTGGGAGTAGGTGCGCACGGTGCGGTGCACCGCGTCGCCGAGGCCGGCCACGGCGAGCGCACCGTCGAGATCGGCACGACCCCAACGGCTGCCGTCGGCCTCCCACCAGAGCTTCAGGTTCAAGAGGCCCGACAGGTGCGGAACGAACGCAGCCTGCTCGACCATGGCTCCCACCCGGGCGAGCTGCGGGCTGCCGGCTCGCACCGGCTCACCGAAGAGGCGCACCGAACCACGCGACGGCCGTTCGAGACCCATCAGCACGCGCAGGCTCGTGGTCTTGCCCGCCCCGTTGGGTCCGAGCAGCCCGCACACTTCGCCCCGCGCGACCGTGAACGAGAGGTCGTCGACGGCAACCACGTTGCCGAAGTGCTTCGACAGACCCTCGACGGCAACGACCGGGGCGTCGCGAGAATCACTCATGTGTCGACCAACCTACGACCCGCGCGCGCGGCTTGCTGAAGCGCGTCCTCAGGGTCGTGACGGCCGCGCGGCCGGTCGGTAGCGGCCGCGCGGGACACGCAGCGTGGTCAGCCCTGATCGGTGGGCGCGTTGTAGAAGATCGAGCAGCCGCCCGTGCCGCCGTTGGCGTCGTTGCTCCACAGCGACTGCACGGCGAAGGTTCCGGTGGCCAAGGTGATGTTCGCCGACTTGCCCGGTCCGCTCGCGATCCAGGCGCACTTGTCGCCGTTCTCCTCGCCCGAAGCGTCGAGCCAACCACCCATCGGGAACTGGTCGCTCACCGTCTCGGCGTACTCATGGCCCTCGACGATCGAGACACCGTCGAGCTTGCCCGCAGTGCCGGCGTTCACGAAGTTCTGGCCGCAGCCGAACCCGGCGTCGGGAAGGTAGGGCAGCTGCGTGTAGGCGATGTTGCCCACCGACGTGAGGCCGGAGCTGTGCCATGCGCAGTACTGCGTCTTGAAGCCGCTCGGTGTGATGCCGTGCGGCAGCACCATCACGTACTGCGTCGATGCGTTGGAAGCCGGCGACGACTTGCCGAAGTGGAGCGCGGCGCGCACGGCCTCGGCACGGATCTTCGTCTCGGTGGGGTGCAGACCGAGCGCCACGTTGTCGTACCAGACGCCCGACACGGGCGACACGGTGGGATGCACGGTGTGCACACCGTTCACGCCGCACTGCTGGGTTCCGGCCGCCACGCCCTGGCAGAACTGCGTGGTCGACGTGCTCCAGTTGTCCTTCGTGCCGTAGAGGCCCCTCAGGAAGTGCTGGACCACGGGGGCCATGTGGCTCGGGTCCTGGGTGAACGTGAGTGTGCCGGTCACGAGCTTCGCGGTACCCCACTGGGTGCCGACGAACACGATGAACACCTTCGGTGCAGTCTCGACGCCGACGCCGCCGACGCCGCCGCCGTACTGCAGCTGCGGCTGGCTCACGGCCATGGCCTGCACGCCCGAGTGGAGCCGCAAGGGCTCCATGTAGTCGATGTGCGACACGGCATGGTGTGCCGTCGTCGTGTGATGCCGGGACGTGGTGGCGACGGAGCCGCTCGCCGTGCCCATCAGTGCGGCACCGGCCGCGATCGCACCCGCAGCTGCCGCCGCGCCCATCCGTAGCCGTGCGTTCAACTGCCAACTCCAAGGTTGTGGAGCAGCCGGCCTCCGCCGGCGCCGCGAGGTGTCATTCTGCCAGTGCGACCCGTACTGGTCACCCATCATCTTTGGCGTGTGACGCACGTCAGGGCCGGGCCGTTCGACTCAAGTCTTCGGCACAGCCCCCGGTTCAGGCCCGCACGTGGTGGTGGCCGGCCCCGAAGGTGATCGGCGCCTCGCCGGGCAGGAGCGCGGTGGCGCTCGTGTTGGGCGGCACGCTCAGATCGAAGTCGATGAACGCACGCCCGCTGCTCGTGCCCCGCTGCCACGAGACGGTGATCGGCCCGGCCGGCGTCGGGACGGTGCCTGCGGCACGCGCCAGCGCGTGGGCGGGGGGCGACACCGCGAAGGTTGCGAAGCCCGGGCTCGTGGGGGTGACACCCAACAGGTCTTGCTGGATGGCCACGAGCACGTTGGCGCCCCAGCCGTGCGACATGCTGTCGCCGATGATGTCGGACGGCTGCCACACTTCCCAGGTGAACGTGGCGCCGCGAGCGAGGATGTTGGCCCAGCCGTTCCCGTGCGCGTCGGTGAGGATCCTGAGCAGATCGGTATCGCGACCGGCCGCGGCGAGCCCCAGGAGCACTTCGCTGGCCGTGCGCGGCACGGCCTGCATGCCGAAGTCGGCCACGGCCGTCGCCACCGCGGCGACGTGCGGCTTGGGCACCACGCCATAGGCGAGCGCGCACGCGTTGGCTTCCTGGCCGGCGGTCGGTATCGGTGACCCGTCGGCCCGGATCCCGTCGACATAGGTGCCGTCGGCGCGAGTGAGGCGGGCGTTGATCGCCGCAGTCAGCGCGCTCTGGCGCGATCGCTGCTGCGCGATCTCGGCCACGGGCCGACCGAGCGCGGCGGCCACGTCGGCCACGCGACGGAACACGTTCGCGCCGAGCACGTTGATGCGCGTCACCACGGGGAAGTCGTAGTAGATGCTCGTCGACGGCAGGCTTTTCACGAGTCCGGTCTTCGCGTCGATCGACGTCGCTACATAGCGGGCGACGTTCACGATCACCGGATAGACGGTCTGCAGCAGGCTGCGATCGCCGGTGTGCATCCAGTACTGCCACACCCACTCGGGATAGATCTCGGTGAACTCGTTGATGTCGAGGGCGCCGAGACTCGTGGGATACAGCTTGTTCACCGCGCCATTGGGCCAGTACCGCCGCTGCGACTGTGCGTACTCGAGCAACGACTTGCGGGTGACGTTCTGTTCGCCGAACGCCGACATCGCGGTGACCGATTCGTTGAAGCCGTCGTAGAGCCAGCCGCCCTGCTCGCGCGTCGGCGTATCGACGAACTCCTCCTGCGCGCTGTAGAGCGCGGAATGACGGCCGAGCTCGAAGATCGCGTCGACCGTCGGATCCGACGATGTGAACGTGGCGGCGTGCTCGTCGGGCACCGCGTCGTGGCGGGTGACCGCGACGATGTCGCCGGCGGCGAGCGTTTCGGCCGGATCATCGATCTGCAGGTACCGGAACCCGAGGTAGTCGAACGCGGCGAACTGCTCGTCACCGCCACCGCGCTCGATGTACGAGTAGCTCATGTCGGTGTGTTGCGTGCCGTGCGCGATCGAGACCTGGCCGTCGGGATCGAGCAGGTAGCCGGCGTGCATCGCGATCACGCGGCCGCTCTTACCGTGGTGGAACGTAACCTGCGGCATCGCCGCGTACACCTTGCCGAAGTCGGCGACGAGCGAGCCGTTCGGGAGGCGCCGGACGGTCTGCGCCTGCACCGGCTCCTCCACGAGCCGCGTCCGCACCGGCACGAGGTGCGTCCACGGCGCAGTGCCGGCCGGGCCGATCACGGTGGCCGGCACCCAGGTGTGGTCGTCGAAGCCGATCCGGTCCCAGCCCGTCGGGATGGCGCGACCGTCGACGTGCTCCGTGTAGTGGACGATGTCGCCCTCGAGATCGCGCTGCGTGCTCGCCAGCCACGCCGCTTTGTGCACGCGCCATGTGCCGTCGGTCGTGATCAGCTCGCGGCTGCCGTCCCGGTGGAGCACTGAGAACTGTGCGATCACCCCGGGCGCGCCACCCGGATGGTTCTTCGTGGGGCCGTCCCAGTAGGTGAGGATGCCGAGCGCGTTGGGCGCGCCCGCATGCAGCAGCGTGGTCACGTCGAGGGTCTCGTAGTACTGCTGGTCGGGGAAGCTGAAGGCCTCGCCCTTGCCCACGCCGGTGCCGTTCACGTACATCTCGTACTGGAGATCGGCGGAGACGTACGCCCGTGCGCGCACGATCGGCGACGCGCCGAGCGTGACCTGCTTGCGCACGTAGGTGTGCTGGTCGGGGCCTTCGGCTGCCGTTGCGTCGCGACGGATCCACGACGCGCGCCAGTCGCCGTCGGCGAGACCCGTGTCGAAGGTGGCTGCGGCCGCCATCGGTCCGCGTTGGCCCGCGGTGTCGAGCGTCTGCACCGTCCAGCGGTACGCCGTGTCGGGCGTGAGCGGTGGACCGCCGTAGACCACGTCGCTCTGGCGACCGGACTGCACGTTCCCGCTGTCCCACACCGTCACGTTCGGCGCGCGCGTCACGACGACGCGATAGCCACGTTGCACGGCACCGGGCCGAGCATCGCGCACGTGCCACGCGAAGGTGACGTCGCTCGGCGCGAGACCGAGCGGCGCCGCGAGCCCGGCGACCGTCAGGTGATCCGGGGCACCCGGGGTGGGCACCGGAACCTTGTGGTTTCCCCCGCTGCTCCCCGAGCAGGCCGCGACCACCAGGGCCGCGACCAACGCCCACGCGCTGACACGCGTCTGCACCCGCACCGGCAGCACAGCGCACCGTAACCCGCGGGCGAGCAGCGCGCCGGTGCACGTTCTGGTGAGCGGAGGGGTCGTCCAGCGACCCTTCCGCTCGAGCAAGCCGGTCTCGCCGGCGGACGTCGGCTCATTGCGGCACGACGGTGACACCCGCGCCGAAGTCGACGCGGGCCAGGCGCAGCGTCCGACTCGACGGCCACCCGACGAACGGATCGGTGTAGGCGTGATACGCCAGCCACGTATTGCCCGCCGAGTCGACGAACACCGCACCGCCGCCGGGCGACACCGTCGTGCCGGCCGTGGCGAGCACCGGCGCACCCGGCGAGCTGCACGGACCGGCCGGACCGGCGCACCGCGCGACGCCCTCGGCGTAGTCACGCCCGTTCCAGACCCCACCCGATACGAACAACCAGTAGTCGCCGCCGTGACGCACCATCGACGGAGCTTCGACCACGCCCTGCTCCCACGATCGGTCCGCGGTGAGCAACACGCTCTGCGGCCCGACGAGCGAGCGTCCGTCGGTGCCGAGGCGCTGTACGACGATCACCGCGGGGCGCACGGCGCGTTCGCGCTTCCACATCAGCCAGCCGGTTCCGTCGGCGTCGACGAACGGCGACGGATCGATCGAGCCACCATCGACGGCATCGCACACGAGTGGGCCGATCGAGTCGTCGACGTACGGACCGAACGGGTAGCGCGACACCGCGCTCGACACGCACTGCGCGCCCGTGAGCGCCTGGTGCACCGTGTAGTAGAGGACGTACTCGTCGGGATGCGCCGGCGCGATGAGGGTGGCCGGCGCGGCGCCGAGATGCAGCACCGACGGGCCCCACGTGGACCCGGGGACCGCCCAACCGGGCAGTGCGCGCAGCGCATCGCCCACCGCGGACCAGGTCACGAGGTCGTCGGAACGGATCATCTGGATGTTGCCACCGTTCGCGTTGCTCGAGAACGCGAGGTAGCCGGCGTCGAAGGGGAGCACGAACGGATCGGGGAAGTCGTACGGGAAACGGGCGCCGTGCGCCGCCGCGAGTGCCGACGCACACGCGGCCACGGCGGTGTCGAGCTCGTGGATCGCCACGCTCGAGTCATGCCCCGCGATGGCGAACATCGCGCCTTGCTCGGCGTGCAAGCACTGCGTGTTGTGCTGCGCGGTCTGGGCCAGCAGGAGTCGCGCCACGGTCGTCCGGCTGAGCGCGCCGTGCGCCTGCACATTCTGCGCGTGCACCGCGTCGGCGGCCGACGCCAACCGCGCCACTTCGGCGCGCTCGAGTGCCGTCACGCGTTCCGCGTCGGCGCGCACCTTCTCCTGGCCCTGCGTGGCGCCGCGGACCATAGCCAGCGCGTCGCCCGTGAGCACCTCGGCCGAACGCGATCGCACGAGAGCACGGCGGGCCGCCGCGACGGCCGCTTGCCCACGTTCGTATTCGTGCGCGACGAAGCCCGCCGTCGAGATCACGACGAGCAGCGCGACAGCGATGAACGCCCGCGAACGACTCATGCGCCACCCGCGGCCATGTGGCATTGCGGATCGACTGCCGCGATCGCGGCTTGCCAGCCGTGCACGTCGCCGACGCCGATGCGGTTCAGCGCTTGTGAGACTC
Organism: Acidimicrobiia bacterium; assembly: GCA_017882905.1. Taxonomy (GTDB): domain Bacteria; phylum Actinomycetota; class Acidimicrobiia; order IMCC26256; family PALSA-610; genus Chersky-683. The sequence goes on from JADGOO010000156.1 coordinate 8,459, forward strand.
CGTCGAGACAAAGCTGGAGTGCGGCGACCTGGTCGCCCTGTTGTTGCTCGCCGCGCAGGCTCGCCGCGAGATCGTGGCTCACGACGGCGAGCTGCTCCTTGGCGACGCGCAGGTTCCGGCTGGCCGCGTCGTGCCGGTCGCGTTCCGAATCGAGCACCGCTACCGCCGCCGCCGCCCGGCGCTGCGCGTCACGCCGCGCGGCGCCCGCTGCGCGGATGTCGGCGCCGAGATGCGCGAGTCGAGCTCGACTGGCGTCGAGCTCGTGGCGCGTCGTGCTCAGGTCGCGTGCGCCGGCGACGAGCCGCTGCGCGGCGACGGCTGCGATCGCCACGATCAGCAGCGCGAGCAGCGCGGTTGGGAGCCACCGCCGCCCCGGTCGTTCCCGGCGAATCACCCGCACGACGCGAGTGACACCGGAGCTCGACTGGTTGTGACCGCGTCGGGCTTCGCTCACCCTCACTCCCCCACTTCGACAGCCACGTACTTCTTCGGCCGTTCCGCCCGCGACCGGAGCGCGACCTGCGCGACGTGACCAACGCTCGCACGTTGCTTGCCGTCACCTGACGCGGATGCCGCAGGCGCGAACGGTGCGTCTACCGGCACGCGCCCGGGCCGTCGAGGCGATCCCAGCCGCCGACGCCACCGCGCGGCGCGCCGAGCAGCTCGGCGGGATGGCGCCGCTCCACGTGGCCCATGACGTCTTGATACAGCGAGTAACCGACGAGCTCCTGCAAGCGCGGCGAGAACGTGGCGACCAGCTCGCGATCGAGGCCGAGCATGAGGTTCTGCTGCTGGCGGCACCAGCCCGCCACGTACTGGATCGACAGGCCGTAGCGGCGTTCGTCGGTGGTCGTGTTCGCGCCCCCGCCGTGCCACGTGGACGCATGCAGGACCAGCACGCTCCCGGCCGCCATCACCGCGCTCGCGGCGGTCGCGACGTCGGCACCCGGCTGCGCGCCGCGCGCTTGCTCGCGATGCGAGCCGGCCACGAACCGAGTGGCGCCGTTGTGATCGGTGAACGGCGAGAGCGCCCACAGCGTGGTGACCATCGTCGCCAGATGCGGTCGGGGCAGCGTCACCATGCCGTCGTCGGAATGCAGCAGCTGCGGCGACTCGCCCGGACCGATGTTCATCGACGTGGTGCCCGACAGGAGCAGGCCGGGGTCGAGGAGCGCCTCGGCCGCGCCGAGCACGGTGGGGTTCGTGATCAGCTCGCGGATCATGGCGCTGTACGCCATCACGTTGAAGATCCGCCGGGTGTGGAAGCCTTCGAAGTCGTTCGTGCCCTCACGGGTGTCGACCAGACGCTCCACTCGGTCGATCTCGGCGATGCACCGTGCGCATGCGGCAGCGTCGAGCACGTCGACGATCACCGCAGCACCGGCGCGTTCGATGGCTCGAGCCATTCGTTGCGCGGCATCACCGTCGGACGCGGCAACGCGCTCGAGCGTCATGATGGCGATGGTAACGCTGCGGCCCGTGGCACGATGCGGGCGTGCATCCGCTCGACAACCCGATCTGGCATGCGCTCGCCGGGCCGCATGCGCATCTCGCGACCATCCACGGCCCGGCGCGCCGCTACCGCCCCGATACCTCGCCGTTCGCCGGGGTCGACACCCTCGACGATGCCGCCCGCCGAGCGCTGCGCGAGCTCGCGGCCGACAGCGTGCTGTTCCTGGCTCGCGTCGCGGTCACACCGGCCGAGCTCGGGCTCGAGGCGGCCCACAGCCGGATCGGCCACCAGTACGTGCTCGACCCCGATGTGCGCCTGGACCCCGATCCGACCGCCCAGGTCGTCGTGCTCACCGACGCCGACGTTCCGGAGATGCTGGCGCTCGTGGAGCTGGCGAAGCCGGGACCCTTCCGACAGCGGACCATCGAGATGGGCAGCTACTACGGCGTGCGAGACGGCGATCGCCTCGTCGCGATGGCCGGTGAGCGGATGCGCCTCGACGAGTGGTGCGAGGTGAGCGCGGTGTGCACGCATCCCGACGCGCGGCGGCGCGGCCTGGCCGCCTTGCTCACCGCCACCGTCGCTCGAGGCATCCGCGCGCGCGGACAACAGC
>JADGOO010000022.1 GCA_017882905.1 Acidimicrobiia bacterium
ACCTCGGGCACAGGCCCGCCACCAGGACGAATGTGAGCATCATGGCCCTCGATCTCGCCAGCATGGAACCCGCGGTGCTCGAGGCGATCGACGCGATCAGGCCCGCCCTCCAGTCCGACGGGGGCGACATCGTCTTCCGTGAGATCGATGCCGACGGCGTCGTGCACGTCCAGCTGGTCGGCGCGTGCGGGTCCTGCCCGGTGTCGACGATGACCCTGAAGGCCGGTGTCGAGCGGATCATCATGGACCGCGTGGCCGGCATCACCGAGGTCGTCGCCGACGAGGGGTGATCGGCGCCGGTGAGCGCCGACACCGAGATCGATCAGCTGGTCACGCGCGCCCTTGCGGGTGAGCGCGGCGCGCTGGCACGCGTCCTCAGCTTCGTCGACGGCGGCGGCGCACCGGCCCGCGCGGTCGCCGCGGCCGTGCACACGCGCGGCGACGGCGCATGGATCGTGGGAATCACGGGGGCGCCCGGCGCGGGCAAGTCGACGCTCACCGATCGACTCGTCGCGCACCTGCGCGCCGACGGCACACGCGTCGCGGTGCTCGCCGTCGACCCGACGAGCCCGTTCAGCGGCGGTGCCATCCTCGGCGACCGTGTGCGCATGCAGGGTCACGCCACCGACGACGGCGTGTTCATCCGCTCACTCGCGACGCGCGGCCATCTTGGTGGTCTGTCGGCCGCCGTGCCCGCCGCGGCGCGCGTGCTCGCCGCCGCGGGTTACCCGTGGGTGCTGATCGAGACCGTGGGCGTGGGTCAGGTCGAGGTCGAGATCGCCGGGCACGCCGATACCACGGTGGTCGTCTTGAACCCCGGGTGGGGCGACGCGGTGCAGGCGGCGAAGGCCGGGTTGCTCGAGATCGCCGACGTGTTCGTGGTGAACAAGGCCGATCGCCCCGGCACTCGCGACACCGTGCGCGAGATCGAGGGCATGCTCGAGCTCTCGCCGGCGCGAAGTGGTTGGCGTCCGGCCATCGTGGAGACCGTCGCCACCGACGGATCTGGCGTCGAAGATCTGTGGAGCGTGATCGCTTCGCATCGTGCCCACCTCGAGGGCACGGGCGCGGCCGACGAGCGCCGGCGCGTACGCGCCGCCGACGAGCTGCGCGCCGTCGTGTTCGAGACGTTGGCCGCCGACGTCGCGCGACGTTGTTCCGGCCCGGAGTTCGCCGCGCTCGCCGGGCGTGTCGCGGCACGCGACCTCGACCCGTATGCCGCGGCGGCCGAGCTGCTCGGCGAACGGACCTGACGGTGGCCCACCCCCTCGCGCATCTCCTCGACGCCGCCGCGCGCGGCGAGTTCCCGCCCGCTGATGGCCGCGTGCACGTGCTGCCCGCGCTCGGCGGACGGGTCGATGCGCTCGTCGCGTTCACCGGCTCGTTCGCCTTGGCGGCCGACATCGACCCTGCGGAGGTCGCCGCACGCGCGCCCGACGGCGACTGCTCGATCCCGCTGTCGCCGTCGTTCGTGCAATGGGTGGCCGAATGCCTCGGCGCGCAGCCCGACAGCCACGACGCGGTCCTCGTCGCGGTGGCGGGTCCCACCGGGGCTGCTCCGCTCCCGCTCGATCCGGTCGCCGACGACAGCGATCATCCGCGGGCCGAGCGGGCGAGCCGCTACCGGCATGCTGTGCGCGTGTACGCGCCGGCCGGCGGTGGTGGTGTGCTCGTGCTCGGGCGTGGGGTCACGAACCGGTGGGAGATGGCCTTCGAGGTCGACGGCGCCCACCGTGACCGCGGTCTCGGCCGGGCACTCGCGCACGCGGCGCTCACGCTGCTGCCTCCCGGCACGCCGATCTGGGCGCAGGTGGCGCCGGGCAACGCCGCCTCGCTGCGTGCCGTGCTGGCCGCGGGCTTTCGGCCGGTCGGCGCCGAGGTGCTCTTCACCAAGCCCGGCTCGTAGCCTCCGAGCATGGCCGACGAACTCTTGCTCGTGGATCGCCGCGACGGCGGCGTGGTGTTGCTCACGTTGAACCGACCGCCGATGAACGCGCTGTCGTCGGCGCTGCTCGACGCGGTGGCCGGCGCGGCCCGAGACCTTGCCGCCGACGCGTCGGTGCGCGCGGTCGTGCTCACCGGCAACGACCGTGCGTTCGCGGCGGGTGCCGACGTCAAGGAGTTCGAGCTCACTTCGGCGGGCGCGCACCGCGTGGCGGCCACGTTCCGATCGGCCTGCGCCGCGCTGGGCGCGTTGCCGCGCCCCGTGATCGCCGCCATCCGGGGATACGCGCTCGGCGGCGGACTCGAGCTCGCGCTCGCATGTGATCTGCGCATCGCCGGTGACACGGCGCGGGTGGGCCAACCCGAGATCCTGCTCGGCATCGTGCCGGGCGGTGGCGGCACGCAGCGCCTCACGCGGCTCGTCGGCCCCTCCCGCGCGAAGGAGCTGATCTGGAGCGGCCGTCAGGTTCGTGCCGACGAAGCACTCGCGCTCGGCATCGTCGACGAGGTCGTCGCGTCCGACACCGTCCTCGAACACGCGCTGCAACGCGCCACGTTGCTGGCGCACGGCGCCGTCGAGGCGATGGGCATCGCGAAGCGGGCCATCGACGGAGCCCTCGATGGCTCACTCGACGTCGGGCTCGACCTCGAAGCCGACTGCTTCGCGGCCAGCTTTGAAACGTCGGAATCGGCCGTTGGCGTCGCCAGCTTCCTCGAACACGGACCCGGCAAGGCTCGCTTCGTCTGACGAGTCGGCCACTCCGCCCGCGGGGAGCGCGCCGCGGGCCTTACGGACGGGCGGCTTCGAGCGTTGCTCGGATTGATGCGACGCGATCCTCTGCCCACGGCAGCGGGAACACGATCGGCACATCGACCCCTGCGTCGGTGTAGGCCTGCACCGACGCGCGCACGTGGTCGACATCGCCCATGATCTGGATGCCGTCGACCATGGCGTCGCTCACTGCCGCAACCGCACCATCTCGATCGCGTGCGGCGTGCCGCTCGCGGAGCTCGTCGATCGAATCGCCGTAGCCGGCGCGGCGGAACATGCTCGCGTACGCGTCGACGACGGCGTACGAGAAGAGGTCGCGGCGAGCGGCGTCGGCGTATCGGTCGCGGTCGGTCACGCCGGTGTGCACGTACGCATAGATCGTCGCATCGCCGCCGCGGCGAACCTGCTCGACCGACCACGGAACGTGTGACGCGGGCAGGTAGTTGAGCAACGCGCCATCGGCGAGCTCGCCCGCGAGCTCGAGCATGGCCGGGTTCAGCGCGCCGATCACGATCTTCGGGCGCCGTTCACCGAGTCGCACTCCGAGCCGGAAGCGCTTCACGTCGTAGAAGTCGCCCGCGAAGCTCACGCTCTCGCCACTCAGGCATTCGCGTACCAGCGTCACGTACTCGCGCATCTGGGCGAGCGGTCGTGTGCCGTACTCGGCGCCGTGCCACTGGCCGGCGACCACGGGTGACGAGATCCCGATGCCGAGAAAGATGTCGCGGTCGGGGGCGAGCGATTGCAACGTGGCGACCGCCATGGCCGCGAGCGGCGGTGTGCGCAGCTGCAGCGCGAGCACACCTGTGCCGAGTCCGAGCGAGGGCGCGGCCGCGCCGACCGCACCGAGCACCGCGAAGGCTTCGGTGGCGTTGGCTTCGGCAACCCAGAACGACGAGTAGCCGAGGGTCGCCGCGTCGCGTGCGAGATCGAGCTGGAACGGCACGCCGAGCGTCTGGACGGGCGCCGACGTGACACCACGATTGGCTGTGCTCATGAAGCCGAACTCTCGCAGAGCCCCCGCAGGCGGACCAAGTTCCGCTTCCAGATCCAGCGCAACACGGGCTTGGCGACGGTGGCACCGATCGCACCACCCATCCACCACGGGAACCGCAGCCGCTCGGTCCAGGTGAAGCGAGTTCGACCGCCGCGCCGCCGTCGCAACGTGAATCGACCCTCGCCGCGCACGACGCCTTGATGGCGGATCCCCATGGCCTTGCGGGGCGACCACTCCGTGACGGTCATCGTGTCGTGCAGGCGCAGTGGGCCGACTCGGGTGACGCACACGAAGCTCGTGTCGACCCCCGACGTGCGGCGGGACACGAACTCGATCGATTCGGCGTCGGCCATCCAGTCGACGTGGCGTTCGATGACCTCGAGCTGGGCCCAGACGTGCGCCGCGTCGGCGTCGATGGTGGTGCTCACCTTGATCCGCACGTCACGAAGGATCGCACAGACGGGCCGCGGCGTCCTCACCCGGCACCGTGTTGACCAAGATGCCGGCTTCCATCTCGAAGCCGGCGTGCACGAACGTGCGGACCGTGATCCGCGCGTACCAATGACCGCCGGGCGTGCTGTGGAAGACCACGTTGTACGGGACCGGACCAAGGGCTCGTGCCACGCGTCGCAGCACGTCGGCGATCGAGTTGGTGACGGGATCGAGCTCGGCGTCGGTCGCTCGTGCGAAATCGTCTCCCGCGTCGAGGTGAGCCACGAGCGTCTCGTAGGGGGTCGCTGCGGCCCACGGGCACCACGCGGGCGCGCGGCCGGGACCGTGGGCCGCGACCACCAGACCGTGTGCGTGCGCCTCGTCGAGTGACACGGCGACGAGATCGCAGCCCTCCACACGAAAGCGCTCCGCCTCGGCGAGCACGGCAGGCGGTGTGAGCGCGAGCGCGACCAGCTGCGCGTGTGGATGCTCGAGCGACGCGCCGGCCAGGCGGCCGTGGTTGACGAACGCCGACACGTGCGCAAGCCCAGCGTCGAGGTGGAAGGCCGCCCGATCGCGAAGTGCGCGCATCGCGGCTCGGGCCTGCTCGGTGTCGAGCGCGGCGAGGTCGACGTCGTGCGCGGGCGACAGCACGACCACTTCGTGTGCGCCGGGTACCGCACCGCCGGTGAGCGGGTACTTGTTCGGAACGACGCGCACGCGCCAACCCGGCGTGTCGGGCGCGCCGGGACCCACGCGAGCCACCTCGGGCGGCGTCTCGTGCTCGTTCCCCGGGCAGAACGCGCAATCGTCGCGGCGCGCGTCCGAAGCGGTCGGCAGGGGAGCCGTGTGGGGCCGAGCGGCGCGACCGGGAGCAACGAGCACGGTGCGTCCGGAGAGCGCATCGTGCCGGAGCTCGGACATCCCGCGCACGCTACCGGGGTACAGAATCCGAGACGCGCGGGGCACGGCCGTGCTAGTGCAAGGTGCGGTGATGGGGACCAGCATCAGCGACAGGGCCGACGAGCCGCACGATTCGCGCAATCGGAGATGGTTGCTGGTGCACCGGCTGACGCTCGGAGCCGTCGCGGTCGTCGTCATCGTGGTGGCGCGGCGGCGTTGGTTCGTCACCGACGAGTGGGATCTCTGGGCCGCGCGAGGAGTGTTCGGGCCGGCGCGGTACGGCTTGCTCGACCCACATGAGGGACACCTGGTGCTCCTGCCGATCCTCGTCGGGCGTGCGCTGTTCACACTGGTCGGGTTGCGCCACGTGGTGCCGTATCTCGTCGTGCTTGCCCTCGCGCACGTGGCGCTCGGTGCCGCGCTCTGGTCGTTCTGCCTCGACGCGAACGTGCGACCCGCGGTAGCCGCGTGCGGGGTTGGCGCGTTCTTGCTCAACGGCGCCGGTGGCGAGAACTTCGTCTTCCCGTATCAGGCCACCAACGTGGCGGCGCTGGCGCTGGTCATCACCGCCGTGCGTCACTTCGGTCGATCCGGCCCTTGGCAGCGCCGCGATGCTGTCGCGCTCGCGGCCATTTCGTCGCGGCGGCGTTCGCGGTCGCGATCGCGATCGCGTCCGGCCCGATCGTCGCGACTCGTGACCTGCTCGGGCACACGCATGTCGCTGTCCCGAGCCGGATCGTGCACGACACCGTGGCGCTCT
>JADGOO010000157.1 GCA_017882905.1 Acidimicrobiia bacterium
AAGCACAACGAGCGCTGCACTCCGTTGATGTCCATGTCGGCGACGCGGGCGTGCACGTCCCATGCGCCGCGGCGCATCTCGTCGAAGCGGGTGGGTTCGAAGCCGTACTCGCTCGAGGGCCGGCCGGCGACCGCGTTGAAGCCCACATTCGGCAGCAGCTCGCCGTTCCAGAGCCAGGCTTCGCCACCATCGTCGGTGGCCACGATGCGCGGTGCGTGCTCGGCGAACCGTGCCGCGAACCGGCCTTCGAACGCGTCGGGCGGCTCCACGACGTGGTCGTCGACGGAGCAGATGGGCATCCACCGGTCGCGCGGCTCGGGTTCGGGGAGGAACGTCACTTCGGCGCGGCGTCCGCGAGTGCCGCCGAACGCCTCCGACGCCGCCAGGTCGTCGAGCGACATGTTCATGTGTTCTCCTTGCGACGGCTTCGCCTACCGCGGCGAGCTCCCTGCGCACCCATGTCGCTCCTCCGTCGCTCCTGGGCTGCTCCGGTCGCCGCGGTGTTGCCAATCGTGCGGGAACGTTGCGCCGACGGGCGTGTCACTCGAGGACCTCGGGTTCGCGTTCGAGGAGCTGGCGCACCGCGCCGTTCCAGTAGGCGTCGGGCGTGTTGCGGTCGAGCTCGGCCTTCAGCGCGGCGTAGCCGGCTGCATTGCCCGGGAGCGGGCGCAGTGGCATCGCGCAGCGAAGCGCGTCGACGGCGAAGCGGCACATTCGCTCCAGGGTCACGGCGCGATAGCACGCGGCCCCGAAGGTCGCACCGGTCACGATCGCCCCGTGGTTCGCGAGCAGCACCGCAGTGGACGCGCCGACGCGCCGGGCGAGCCCTTCGCCGGCCGTCGCCGACTCAACCGTGCCGTCGTACTCGTCGACGAGCACGAGCTCGCCGTGGAACAGCGCACTGTTCTGGTGGGAGATCGCGGGCAGCACGCCGAGGCAGGCAAGCAGGGTGGCGTGATACGGATGGTTGTGCACCACGATGCGCGCATCGGCGCGGGCGCGGTGCAGCTCGGTGTGCAGGAACACGGCGGGTGTCACGTCGTAGCGACCGCCGACAAGCCGGCCGTCGATGTCGACGCGCACGATGTCGCTCGCCTGCACCTCCGACCACCACTTGCCCCACGGGTTCGCGGCGATTGTGCCGTCGTCGAGGGCCACGGTGATGTGGCCCGAGAGGTTCTCCTGCCACCCCTCCGCGGCGAGGATGCGCAATGCGCACGCGAGCTCTTGTTCCACGCCGAGCGACGGCCCAATGCCGGGCATTGCTCGCGGCCAAGCGGCACTCGTCACGGCGCGAACCCTAACGCTCTGTGCACCCGGCGATCCCGACGAGCGGTGAGTCAGCTCGAAACGGTAGGACGGACGCGCCGGCTCGTGGCGCGGTGGCTAGCCGGCGCGGGGTGGCGGGAAGTCGTCGACCGAGATACCGAGCTCGAGCGCGGCGGCGAGGCGGGCGTGACCGAGCATCTGGGCCCGGCTCATCGTGGCTTTGTGCAGCACCACCTGCAGGCCGAGGCCGTCCATCATCGACGCGAGTCGCCATGCCGCCGCGATCGGGTCGGGGCAGGTGAACACGCCTTCGTCGATGCCGTCCCGGAAGATCTGCGCGAGCAGCCCCACCCACGACTGGTCGAGCTCCTCGGAGATGTCGCGCAGGCGCGCGTTGCGCAGCGCCTCGCCCCACGCGTCGATCCAGAGCTGCCAGCTGTGGTCGCGCGGTGCCGGCATGTACTCGCGCAGCACACGGTCGAGCTTCTGCAGCGCGTTCTTGCCGCTCGCCACCGACTTCTCGAGGCGGCGGATGTCGGCGTCGGCGGCGTAGCGCATCGTCTCGGCGAGGAGGTCGTCCTTGCTGGCGAAGTGGTAGTGCACGAGGCCGTTCGACACTCCGAGCGCGTCGGCCACGTCGTGGATGCGCGTGCCGGCGAAGCCCTTGGCGAGCACGACGCGCCGCGTCGCCTCGAGGATCTCCGCGCGCCGCCGCTCGACGCTGACACGTGATCGGGAGCGACGCGGCGACGGCAGCTCTTTGGCCATCGGTGCGCACCATAACGGCCCGTCGGCCAGAATGCCGGCATGAGCGAACCGCTACGGCTCGGTGTGATCGGTTGCGGGATGATCGCGCAGGCGCATGCCGCCGCGATCCGACTTCTCCAAGAAGACGGTGTGGTGCGCGCGGTGGCCGCCGCCGATCCCGACGACGACGGCGTGGAGCGGTTCGCGGCGATCGTCGGCGGGCTCGAACGCCGCTCGCGCGACGGGCTCGACATCGTGCGCGACGACGAGGTCGATGCGGTGGTGCTGATCACGCCGACCCGTTTCCACCGCGACTACGTGCTCGCTGTCGCGGCAGCTGGTAAGCCGTTGTTCACCGAAAAGCCACTTGCACCGACGTTCCCCGTGGTGCGCGAGCTGTGCACCGCGGTGGCCGCGAGCGGCATCCCCGCGCAGGTCGGGTTCCAGTCGAGGTTCCATCCGATCGTCCGCCGGCTGCGGGAGATCGTCGAGACCGGCGAGCTCGGCGCGCCGATGGGCTACACGCTGCGTGACGACCAGTACTGGCCCACCGGTGCGATCGTGCCGGGCCACACGAGCTGGCGCTCCGACGTCGCCGAAGCGGGCGGTGGCGCGCTGCTCGAGCATTCGATCCATTCGTGCGACGTGCTCGGCTGGATCTTCGGGCCGGTGTCGCGCATCTACGGCACGAAGCGCCACGTGTTCGGCTACACAGTCGAAGACACGGCCGCGCTCACGATCGAGCACGACAACGGTGTGGTCGGGAACCTTGTCACGATCTTCAACGGTGTGCGCGGTCGCGAGGAACGGCGCCTCGAAGTGTTCTTCGAGCAGGGCGCGCTCGAGCTCACCACCGATTTCGTCGTGGGCGCGCCCGAGGATTCCTTGCTCATTCAACGTCCCGACCAACCTGCGGAACGAGTCGACGTGGCCGCCTTGCGCGCCGAGTGGTTCACCCGCGACGGCTGCGATCCCGAACGACAGGTGTGGGTGTACCAGTTCTTCGCGCACCGCGCGTTCGCGCAGTCGCTTCAAGCCGGGCGCGCGCCCAGCCCTGGGTTCGCCGACGCGCTCCACGCGCACGCGATGGTCGAGGCCGGGTACCGATCGTGCGAGCGGCGCGTGCCGGTAGAGCTCTCCGAGGTGCTCGGCGACGCGTAGTCAGAGCCGCCAGCGCGTCGGTGTGCCCGTGAAGTCGTCTTCGTCGAGCGCGAACACGGTGCGCGGCGTGATGCTGATGGTGGCGTTCACGTCGGGATCCTGGAAGTCGATCGCGTAGCTCGTGGTGTACTTGGCATTGAGCCACTCGACGAAGCGACGGATGGTGGGTTCGTCACGATGCACCTCCGCGAGCCCGTCGATCACCACCGGCCGGTAGGCGTCGTCGTTGGTGACCGTGCATCGCGGGTCGCGGTCGAGGTGTCGGAACTTGTACGACTGCCTGCTCGTGCTCACCCACAGCACGCCGTTCGCCCACACTCCCCACACGGGCATCACGTGCGGTCCGCCGTCGGGCCTGGTGGTGGCGAGCCAGTAGTCGTGCGCGGCGACGAGGCGCGCTTCGGCCCATTTCCACGGCAGCAGCCCTCGGCCTTCGTCGGCACCGACCACGCCGTATCCCGGCATGTCGGGGCGGTCGCTCCTCGGTGTGTGGCGTGAATCCGAACCCAACGCGACCACCTCTCCTCGGGATTCAGCGCGCCAGGCGCACCACGGCGTTGATCTGCTCGGCGTCGAGCGCCGCGAATGTGGCGGCCGCGGCGACGTTCTCGTGGAGCTGCTCCGGCGATCGTGCGCCGAAGAGCACGCTCGCGAGATGTGGGTGTGCGAACGCGTACGCGAAGGCGACGTGCGTCGGTGGCACGTCCCATTGCCGGGCGAGGTCGACCACCGCAGGAGCGAGGTCCTTGCCGGCGCGGGCGACGGCCGATCCGTCGTCGTCGGCGCGGCCGCTCGCGCCGCGCAGGTACTTGCCCGTGAGGGTTCCGCCGGCCAGCACGTAGGCGGCGACGAGCCCGATCGACCCTCGGTCGAACGCGCGCTGCATCTCCGGATCGTCGGGCCGGCTGTGCTCGACGAGGCTCACGGCCATCTGCGCCGCCACGGGAGTGGGCGCGCCGAGCTGTTCGCACACGTCGAGCGCCGCATGGTGCTGCGCGGCGCTCCACATCGATGTGGCCCACGCGCGCGCTCGACCGGCGCGGATGAGCCCGGCGACCTGCTCGACGACCTCGCCGACGTCGAGCGTGGCGGGAGGCGGCGTCGCGTAGATGAGATCCACGTGATCGAACGCCATGCGGCCGAGCGAGCCGTCGATCTCGGCGAGCGCATCTTGTTCAGGCCAATGCTCCCACCACAGCTTGTTCGCGACGACGACGTCGTCGCGGTTCCAGCCCGCGGCACGGAACAGGTCGCCGAAGACCACCTCCGACCAACCCGTGGGGATCGGGGCGTCGCCGGTCTCGTCGTCGTACCGGGCATCGTCGAGGAATGTGATGCCCGCCTGGCGTGCGGCGTGCATCACCGCGACACCGTCTTCACGGGGCATCCGCTCGTACGTGCGCCACGAGCCGAGCGCCATCGACGAGACGCGGAGACCGGATCGGCCGAGCGGTCGATCGGCCAGCGTCGCCATGGCCGACTGTCTACTGCGCCGAGATGCGCGACGCACTCGACACACTCGGCGGACGGCACGGACGGGACAATCTGGTCGCATCGGCGTGCGTGCTCGCGCAACGATGTGTGGGTGAGCGACGTGACCGCCGAGCTCGCCGCCCGGTCGGCTCGAGTCGACGACGCACCCGAGATGGTCCGCCTCGCGTGCGTGATGTTCGCGTCGATGGGACTCGATGAGCCGGGCGACGAATGGCGCCGCGACGCCGCCGCGCACCTCGGTGCTCGCCTCGGTGTCGACGCGATCGGTGCCGTGGTCGACCATCCCGAGCGATCGAACCGTCTGATCGCGTCGGCGGCCGCGACCGTGAGCACCCGGCTCCCGACACCGACCAACCCTTCCGGTCGTTACGCGTACATCCAGTGGGTCGCGACCGACGATGACTGGCGCCACCGTGGCTGTGCTCGCGCCGTGATGACGTCGATGCTCGCGTGGTTCGACGACCACGACGTTCGCGCGGTCGAGCTGCACGCCACGCCGATGGGGGAGCACCTCTACCGATCGCTCGGCTTCTGGGAGGGGCGCGGCGCGCCGCCGCTGCGGCGACGAGCCTGGGACCCGCCCCCTGCGAGCTGACGTGGGTTCGAACCCGTCGGGAGTCGCGCCTTGCCGACGGCGCGCTTGCGTACATTGACCGCTCTGTGACCCTGCCGTCGATGTGCCTCCTCGAGAATTCCGAGACGGCGAAGCCGCACGGTCGGGCGCGCGCCGCCAACCGACTCGTCGGGCTCGGCGTCGCGGTGTGCGCGATCGCGATGTGCGGGTGCAGCGGCGCGTCACCGAGGCGATCAGCGAGCACCACTCGCGCACCGTCACCGCCGCCTGCGTCGAGCATCGATCCGCGGCTGCAGCACGCGGCCGTGCTTGCGCTAGCGAACGTGGGCGAGCCGGCAGATCTCATCGCCATGCGTGCGTCGACAGGTGAGGTGTTGGCGTACTCGAGCCGTGGCCGAGACCTTGCGCCCGGTGACTCGCTCGAGGGTCGGTATCCCACCGGCTCGACCTACAAGCTCGTCACAAGCCTTGCGCTCCTCGAACACGGGACCGGTCCCGACGTCAAGGTCGACTGTCCCGCATCGGTGACGATCGACGGCCGGATCGTCACGAACTTCGGAGGTCGATCGCAGTCGGCGGCGACGCTGCGTCAGGCGTTCGCGCAATCCTGCAACACGGCGTTCGCGACGCTTGGGTCCCGACTGTCCGACGCGGCGTTCGCGGCGGCAGCGTCCGAGCTCGGCCTCGGTGTGCCGAGTCGCATCGGGTCGCGGGCCTTCGTGGGTTCCGTCGTGCGTCCCGTGTCGGGTGCCGACCGAGCCGTGGTCGCTTCAGATGGAGGCGGCACACTCGCGTCGCCCTTGGCGCTCGCGACGGTTGCCGCCACGATCGACAGCGGTGCGTTCCACCCCTCGACGCTCGTTCGAGCGGATGGCGGTCCCGGCCGCGCGCTGCCCGCTGCCACGCTTGCCGGGCTGCGATCGATGATGGCCGCGGCCGTCGTCGACGGCACGGCCGCCGGGCAACGCCTGCCAACCGGCACCTGTGCGAAGACCGGCACGGCCGAGCTCGAAGGCGCGGCGGCGCCGCGCACCGTGTTCGCCTGGCTCGTCGGCTATCGGCGCGACGTCGCGTTCGCTGTGCTCGTGGTAGGCGGCGCGCAGGGCGGCCCGGTTGCCGGCCCGATCGCTGCCCGTTTCCTCACCGCCATCGGCTAGCGAGCGCTTTCGCGCGTCACGTCGATGCGACCAACGCCTCACTCACCGCCCACAGGCGCGCCGACTGCCGGCGGTCGGCGGCGATCGCACTGACGTCGGCGCGTTGCTGATGGTCGTCGAAGTAAGCGCCCGTCACGCCTACGAGCGCGGGGTCGGAGGCCAGCATCACCGACGTGCGCGCGCCCTCCTCGGCCGTGAGCGGGGTTCCCAACGCGGCGATGTCGACGGTGGTCGCGCCACTCTCCACCGCCGCCACCGATTCCAAGGCCGGGCGAGGCTTGCCACCCTCCTCGGGCCGGCGGTAACCGAGGTCGGTGTCGACGAAGCCGGGATGTACCGCGTTCGCGGTGACGCCGCGCTCGGCGATCCGATCGGCGAGCTCCCAGGTGAAGTAGAGGTTGGCGAGCTTCGAAGCGCCGTACGCCTGCCAGCCGTCGTACTCGCGCTCCCATTGCAGGTCGTCCCAGCGCAAGCCGTCGCGCGCGAGTGCGTAGCCGGCCGACGAGACGTTCACGACGCGCCCGGTGATGCGATCGACGAGCGCGTTGGTGAGCACGAAGTGGCCGAGGTGGTTCACGCCGAACTGCCGCTCGAAGCCGTCGTCGGTGGTGCGCCGCCGCCCGAAGACGGCCACACCAGCGTTGTTGATCAACACGTCGATCGAAGGCAGCTCGGTGCGGATCTGCTCGGCAGCCCGCCGCACCGAGGCCAATGACGCCAGGTCGCACGCGACCACCCGCACGGCTCGTCCGGTGGTGTCGCGTACGGCTGCGACTGCGGCCGCGGCGCGCCCTTCGTCGCGCGCCGTGATCGTCACATCGCAGCCTTGCGCGGCGAGCGCGATCGCGGTGGCCTTGCCGATCCCACCGGTTCCACCGGTGATGAGCACATGGGTCATGACGCACCACCCGCGGTGACGAACCGTTCGCGCAGGAAGGTGGAGGCGTGCACGATCGCTTCGCCCGGCAAGTCGATGTGGCCGCCTTGCCACACCATCATGCGCTTGTTGGTCGTGGGGAACGACTCGAGCAGCTCGACGGCGAGCGCGAAAGGGAAGTGCTCGTCGCGCGTCATGTTGAGCATGAGCAGGTCTCGATCCATGAGGCGAGCCGCGCCCGCGCGCATCAAAGCGTTCTGCCGGGCGTAGTCGCCGCGAGCATCAACCTCGGGACCGCGCAGACCACCCACTGCGAACACGATCGGACCGTCGAAGCCGATCTCGGCTGCGATCGACACACCGAACACGGAACCCATCGAGAAGCCCGCGTATCCGGTGCGCTCGTCGATTTGCGGCACCGCCGCGCGTGCCGCCTTCGCGGCGTGGCGCCAATCCTCGGCGAAGCGCTCGTGGGTGGCGGCGTTGCCCATACCGTCGTGCACGAGAGCATCGAACTCGGCTTCGCTGATCCCGTCGGGGCGACGGGCGCCGTGGCCGGGTGCGTCGATGCACAGAACCGCGCTCGGCACGCCGTAGGCAAGCCCCCAGCACAGGGCCTGCATCGTGGGATCGTCCTTACCGGTATGGGCACCGTGGCCGAGCAGCACGAGCGGCAACGGTCCGGTGGCGTCGCGCGGTGTGAACACGATGCCCACGGCGTCGCCGGCGGTGACGAGAGTCTTCGGCATGGGCGCAATCTGGACCCCGGCGTGCCTGCTTGGCAAGATCACGTCATGACCGCTCCCGCCGCCGCCCCGTCGAGTAGCGCTTCCGCCCTGGCGGTTCGGTCGCTCGGCGCGTCGTTGGGCGCTCGCATCGACGGCGTCGACGTGCGCGCGCTCGACGATGCCGGAGTAGCCGCTGTGCGCGCCGCGGTGCACGAACATCTCGTGGCCTTCCTTCCCGGCCAACGGCTCACCGACGCCGATCAGCTCGCGTTCGCGGCTCGGCTCGGTGCGCGCGTGTCGGTGCATCCGGTGGCGGCCGTGTTCGATCGCACCGAAGCGTCGATCGAAGTGATCGAGGACACGGCCGAGAAGCCGCCGAGCGCGGAAGGCTGGCACACCGACGTGACGTTCTCGAACAACCCGCCGGCGTTCGGCGTGTTGCTGGCCGACGTGATCCCAACGACCGGCGGCGACACCATGTGGTCGAACCAACACGTGGCGTACGAGCAGCTCGCCGCGCCGCTACGCGCGCTGATCGACACACTCGACGCGCAGCACGCACCCGTTGCGTTCCTCGAGGGACTGCGGGCGAAGATGGGCGACGACATCGCGGAGCGCGCCCGCCGGGTGCTGCCCGCGGCGAAGCATCCGGTCGTGGTTACCCACCCGGTGACGGGCCGCAAGGCGCTCTACGTGAACCGGGGCTTCACCACCGCGATCGATGGTCTGTCGCCGATCGAGAGTGAGCACCTGCTCGCGCTCCTGTTCGCGCACGGTGAGCAGCCGCGCTACACGGTGCGCTGGCAGTGGACACCGGGCGACCTCGCCATCTGGGACGAGCGCGCCACGCAGCACTTCGCGATCGGCGACCACTTCCCCGCCCACCGCCGCATGCGCCGCTGCACCGTGGAGATCGACGCGCCGCCGGCGCGCTGAGGGCGCACGCCGCGCGTCGCAGGTCAGGACGCGGGGAGCGACGCCTCGAGGATCTCGACGGCGAGATCGGCCTGGGTTTCCGTGCAGATCAGCGGAGGCGCGAGCCGCAGGCTCGACTCGCCGCACGTGAGCACCAGCAGACCGCGCCGGAAGCACTCTTGCTCCACGGCGACCGCTTCGTCGTGTGACCGAAGCTCCACGCCGATCATCAGGCCGCGCCCGCGCACGTCGACGATCGCAGGCTGACGCGGCCGCAGCGCCCGAACCCGCGCCATCAGATGCGTGCCGACGCGCGCCGCGTTGTCGCTCAGCTCCGAGTCGACGAGGTCGAGGGTGGCGAGCGCCGCCGCGCACGCGACCGGGTTGCCGCCGAACGTGGAGCCGTGCTTGCCCGGACCCCACGCCATGAGTGCATCGCGTGCGATCAACGCCGCGAGGGGCAGCCCGCTCGCGAGTCCCTTGCCGGCGAGGATCACGTCGGGTGCGACGCCGTCGTGTTCCACGGCCCACATGCGGCCGGTGCGACCCACGCCCGACTGGATCTCGTCGGCGATCAGCACGATCCCGTGCGCGTCGCAGATCGCGCGCAGCTCCGCGAGCCAACCGCGCGGCGGAACGAGGTAGCCGCCCTCGCCCTGGATCGGCTCCACGATGATCGCGGCCACGTCGTCGGGCGGCGTCAGGTGCTTGAAGATCACGTTCTCGATGTAGCCGGGTTCGCCGTAGGGAGCGTGGTACGCACCGGCCATGGGCGCTCCGAAGCCGCCCCGGTAGCGGGCCTTGCTCGCCGTGAGCGACAAGCTGCCGAGCGAACGACCGTGGAACGCGCCGAGGAACGCGATCACGTTCGGGCGCCTTGTTGCATGGCGGGCGAGCTTGATCGCGCCTTCCACGGCCTCGGTTCCAGAGTTGGCGAGGAACACCTTCGTGCCGCCCATCGCATCGGGCGCACTCGCCGCGAGGCGCGCGCACACGTCGGCGTAGACCGGCAGGAAGAAGTCGCTCGAGCAGTAGTGGAGCAGCGACCGCGTCTGCTCTTCGATCGCCGCGACCACCGCGGGGTGGCAGTGCCCGGTGGAGTTGACCGCGATGCCCGCGTTGAAGTCGAGGAAGCGGTTGCCATCGACGTCTTCGATCACCATGCCGCTGCCGCGCGCGGGCACGAGCGGGTACACGCGGCCGAGCGAGGGGCTCACGAAGGAGTGGTCGCGCTCGATCGCGGCGCGGGCGATCGGCCCGGGCAGCTCCGTGACGAGGTTCGGCACCTTGGCGCGAGCGAGGTCGGCGGTGTCCGTGAGCGGCAATGCGGTCATGGTCGGCAGCTTTCGCAGGTTCTCGTCACTTGATCGGCCAGCGCGGGCTGGTCGTGTGGGGTGGGTAGAGGGACGCGTGCACGTGAAGCAATCGAGGTCGCCCGCTCCGTGTCGCCTGGCGGAGCGCGGTCTCGTACGCGGCGCCCACGCCGTCGACGTGCGTGGCGGCAACACCGAAGCCTTTCGCCACGGCGACGAAGTCGACGGCACCGAGCTCGCAGCCGTCGAGGCGCTCGTTCGGGTAGCGCAGCATGCCGTAGCCGCCGTCGTCGACGACGACCACGGTGAGCGGCAGCTGTTCCTGCGCGATCGTGGCGAGCTCGCCGATCGCGAAGAGCATCCCGCCGTCGCCGATGAACGCGACGCTGCGTTGGCCCGCGGCAGCCGCGCCGGCGCTGGCGGGGAATGCCCAGCCGAGCGTGCCCCAACCCATCGGGTAGTGGAGGCCGCGCGACTTGTGCACGGCGAGGTGTCCGGCGAGCCAGTAGCCGGGGATGCACATGTCGGCGAACACGAACGGGGTGTCGTCAGTGCCGAGCGCGGCTTCGGTGTGCTCGAGGAACGACACGCTCTCCGTGGTGTTCGGGTCGAAGCGCAACGAGTCGCGCACCTGCTTGCCGAGCACGCCAAGGTCGCCGAACCACGGCTCACGCGCCGCGGGCAACACGAGCTGGTCGATGGACTCCACGACGTGATCCATCGGGTAGCTCTTGGCCGCGTCGATCGGGTTCGTGTTGACCGCGATGCGCGGCGCGCGCAACGGGAGGTTCCAGGCCATCGTGTTCATGGCGTCGAGATCCGACCCGATCACGATCGTGCTGTCGCTCTGTTTGACGAGCTCGATCACCTCGGGCTCGTGCGGCGGTGCCGGAACGAGGTGCGGGTGCCCGGCCCGGAGCACGCCGCGCGCCGAGTACGTGGTGACAACGGGCGCGCCGAGATGACGTGCGAGCCGATCGATCTGTGAGCCCATGCCCTTGGCGCCACCACCGACCCAGAGGAGCGGGCGTTCGCCGGCGGGCACCTCGATCGGGGCTTGCTCTGGATTGCTCAACACTGCCAAGCCGGACCAACCGTCGTGCGCCTCGATCGGCGCGTGATCGGCGCGGAGCAGATCGGTCGGGATCTCGAAGTACGCCGGTCCGCGCGACGGTGTCATCGCGGTTGCGATCGCGATCGCGAGGTCGCGGGTCTGGATCTTGGTGACCGGCTTGAACATGCCGGCTTGGTCGGTGCACTCGTGGAGCACGCCCTTGTAGACGCCAGGCTCCCGCTGCGTGCTCGGGATGTCGGTGGCGATCACGAGCACCGGGCTCTTGCTCGCCCATGCCTCGCCCACGGCGCCGAGCGTGTTCGCCGCGCCCGGGCCCGTGGTCACGAGCGCCACACCGAGCTTGCCGGTGGCGCGCGCGTAGCCGTCGGCCGCGTACGCACAACCCTGCTCGTGGCGCGACCCGACGATGCGGATGCCCGCGGCTGCGAACGCCGGCCACAGCGCCATGTTGTGCACGCCCGGAAGACCGAACGCGATCTCCACACCCGCCTCGCGCAGCGCGCGTGCGATGGCGTCAGCTCCGGTGAGGCGGTCGGTCATGCGATCGACTCGCGGTTGTCGATCTGGGCCTTATGCAACTTGCCGGAGTAGTCGATGTAGACCGACTTCGTCTCCGAGAACTGCTCCAGGCCCCGGGACCCTGCCTCGCGGTAGCCGTTGCCCGTGAACTTCGTGCCACCGAACGGCAGGTGGATCTCGGCGCCGATCGTGGGCGCGTTCACGTAGACGATGCCGGTGTCGATCTCGTGCACGGCCCGCAGCGCGCCGTTCACGTCGCTCGTGTAGATCGAGGCCGACAAGCCGTAGTCGCAGTCGTTCACCGTGTCGATCGCGTCGTCGAGCGAACCGATCTCCAACACCGTCAGGACCGGCCCGAAGACCTCGTTGCGGGCGATGTACGACGAACGGGTGGCGCCGCGCACGATCGTGGGCGCGAAGAACGCGCCGCCGTCGCACCCGTCGACCGTCACGGGCTCACCGCCCACAACGATCTCGTTGCCTTCGGCGCTGGCGCGCTCCACCATCGAGGCGATGCGGTCGAGCGACGGCCGGTCGATCACGGGGCCCACATCGGTGCTGGGCGAGAGCGGATCGCCGAGCACGAGCTTCGCGGCGCGCGCGGCGAGCAGGTCGACGAGCTCGCCGGCAACATCTCGGTGCACCACGAGACGCGAGGTGGAAGTGCACCGCTGACCCGATGTTCCGAACGCACCGAACAGCGCGCCCTCCACCACGAGATCGAGGTCGGCATCGGGCATCACGATCATGGCGTTCTTGCCGCCGAGCTCCAGG
Source organism: Acidimicrobiia bacterium (assembly GCA_017882905.1). Taxonomy (GTDB): domain Bacteria; phylum Actinomycetota; class Acidimicrobiia; order IMCC26256; family PALSA-610; genus Chersky-683. The sequence continues at coordinate 12,604 of JADGOO010000157.1, forward strand.
CTCACGAGCTTGGGCCCCACTTCCATGGCGGCCGCGGCGACGCGCCGTCCGGTGGGCACGCTGCCCGTGAACGACACGGCTCGCACGCCGGGATGCACCGTGAGCGCACCACCCGCGTCGCCGAAGCCGTGCACCACGTTCACGAGGCCTTCGGGCACGCCGGCATCGATGCACGCCTGCACGAACGCGTCGCAGCACGCGGGCGCGAGCTCCGACGGCTTGATCACCACGCCGTTGCCCGCGAGCAACGCTGGGAAGATCTTCCACGACGGGATGGCGACCGGGAAGTTCCACGGCGTGATCATCCCGACCACACCGACCGGCTGGCGCATCGTGAAGCCGATCTTCGACGGCATCTCGCACGGGTGCACGGTGCCCCACGCGGCGCGACCCTGCCCCGCGATGTACGCGGCCATGTCGATCGCTTCTTGCACATCGCCGCCGGCCTCGACGAGGATCTTGCCCGCCTCGCGCGACACCAGCTCGGCGAGTGCCGCCTTGCGCTGCGCAAGCACTGCACCGATCGCAGCGATCATCTCGGCCCGCGCCGGCACCGTGACCTTCGCCCAGTCGCGCTGCGCCGCCGCAGCCCGCGCCACGGCGGTGTCGACGTCGGTCGCACGCGCCACCGCGAAGTGCCCGACCACCTCCGCCGGACGTGCGGGGTTGGTGCTGGCGAATCGATCCGTTCCATCGGTCACGGGAGCGCCTCGGTTGGTTAGGGAGCGTCTGTTCCGGAATGCGCTAGTCAGTGTAACGTATGTTCCATGAACGCTCCACGGCCGGTGCTGGCGCTCATCGAAGCGGCCAGCCCCACTCTCACCCGGGCCGAGCGGCGCGTTGCCGAGACGGTCATCGAAGACCCGAAGATCGTGGCGTTCGGCACCGTGGCCCAACTCGCCGCCCGTTCCGGCTCGAGCGGCCCCACGGTGCTGCGCTTCGCCGCCAAGCTCGGGTTCGCCGGCTTCGTCGAGATGCAGGCCGCGATCCAAGAGGAGATCGCCGACCAGCTGCGCCCGGCCACGCAACGCATCCGGGAGCGCTACTCGGGCGATGTCGTGAACCGTGCGCTCGCGGCCGACCTCGACAACGTGCGCCGCACGATCGAGGCCATCGAACCGCGCGACTTCAACGAGACCGTCGAGCTGGTGGCCGACCGCCGCCACGCGGTGTGGGTGATCGGCAGCGAGTACTCGGGGACTGCGGCGCGCCATCTCGCACAACAGCTCGATCTGCTGCGCGACGACGTGGAGCTGCTCGACGGGCCCGCGCCGCGCGTCTCGCGTCGCCTGATGGGGCTCGAGCCCGGAGACGTGCTCATCGCGGTGGATCTACGTCGCTACGAGCGGTGGCTCCTCGACGCGGTCACGCGAGCCGATGAACGGGGCGCGCTCGTGGTGGCGATCACCGACAGCCGGCTCTCGCCGCTCGCCGAGGTGGCGCGCCACACGTTCGTGATCGCGGCGCGCGGCATCGGTCCGTTCGACAGCGCCACGGGCGCGATCGCGCTCGTGCATGCGCTCGGTGCCGCGGTCGCGGCGCGCCTGCGCCGGAGCGCGACCGGACGCCTCGACCGCATCGAGGCGTCGTGGGCCGCGGGCGGCGACTTCGTGGACCGCTGAGCGAGACGGTCGGCGCGGTGCGTCAGCCGCCGGAGGCCGTCGTCGTGACGGTCGAACCGTTGTCGCCGCCGTGGCCGCCGTTGCCGTCGTGGCCGCCGCTGTCGCCGCCGCTGTGGTCGCCGCCACCGGGCTGGCCGCCGCCGGTCTGCTGGTTGGCGCCGCCGCTCGGGCTGCCGCCCGGTTGGCTCCCACCGTCGCCGCTCCCGTCCTGGCCGCCGCCGCTCGACTGGTTGCTGCCACCGCCGCCACTGCCGGTGTGACCCGACTGGCCGCCACCGTCGTGCTGGCCGCCACCGCCGTGCTGGCTCCCGCCCTGCCGGCCGTCGCCGTGTCCGTCGCTGCCAACCTGCTGGTCGCCCTGGCCGTTGTGGCCGCTGCCCTGATGGTCGCCATGACCGTCGGTCGTGGGTGTCGAGGAGCCGGGGCCGGTCGTGGTGTGGGTGGCGTCGGTGGGCTCGGGCGCCTCGGTGGGCTCAGGTGTGTCGGAGGTGGCCGTCGTCGCATCGGTCGTGGCGCCGCCCCCGCCGACCCCATGGTCGGCGGGGGTCGCCGCACCGGGCGACGGCACGAAGCCGAGTCCGAGCTGGTGGGCCACACTCGCCACCGGATCCTGCACGGCGCGGGGGAGGGCGCCCGCCGCGGCGACACCGCCGAAGGCCAAGAACGCGGCCAGGCCACCGGCGCCGATCCGCGCGCTGGTGGAGGCGAGGATCTTCTTGATCGCGGGCGGCCGCTTGGTCCACGTCCGCCGCATCGGCGCGTCGATCGATTCGCCGCCGAGCACCCGCCGGAGATCCGCGCAGAACGCGGCGGCGGGGTCGGCGGGCTCGTGCGTACGCCCCGCGAGCAGCTCATCGAGCTCACTCGCGTCGAGGGGGTGGCGCCGCACACCATGGTCAACGGTGCGGCGTCCCGATTGGTTACGGACCCGGCCTCGAACCACGTTTCGGCTACGACGCATCGTCGGCCCCCTGGATCCTGCGCCGTAACGAGGCGACGGCGCGGTGCTGCAAGAGCTTCACGGCCCCTTCGCTGCGACCCATCACCTCGGCGGTCTGCTGCACGCTGAGATCGGCCACGGTGCGCAAGAGCAGCACCTGGCGCTGCGCGGCCGGGAGCGCGGCGAGCACTTCGAGCATCTCCTGTTCGGCCACGCGGTCGAGCGCCAGCGATTCGGCGGTCGTGGACGAGCGGGGCGCCGGTGGCTCGTAGCCGGTGGGATCGACCGGCTCGGGCCGCCGCGCGCGCCGTCGATGATGGTCGACACCCTGGTTGTGGGCGATCGCGAACACCCACGAGCGAAACGAGGCCTCGTCGCCTCGGAACGCGCCGAGGTGCCGGAACACGGCGAGGAGCACGTCGTCGAGGAGATCGTCGGTCTCGTCGCGCCCGATGCCGCGCAGGTAGCCGCGCAGGCGCGGGATCAGCGGCTCGACCAGCTGGGCGAACGCGTCGTTGTCGCCGGAGGCGGCGCGGGCGACCACGCCGTCGAAACCTCCGGTGGCGAGGCGCGAGTGCATTCCGCCGGTTATCGGCGGCGATTGGTGAGAACTGGACAGGCGTCGTGGCGCGCCCTACGGCGCTCCCTTGCTGCGGCTCAGACCTGGTGCACCGGACACGAGTAGGTGGTTCGACCGCCGATCGTGCGGCGGGCGAGCTCGGCGCCGTCTCGAGGGCAACGGCCGCCCCGCACCCTCGCGTCCATCAGGTCACCCGTGTGGCTCCCGCCGCGGCGCCCGAGGACGCGCACCGTGGTGCGGATGGCCCGGTGCAACGTGCGCAGCTCGGTGTCGGTCAGACCGCCCGCCGGTCGTGCCGGGTCGAGGCCCGCCCGCCAGAGCGCCTCGTCGCAGAGCAGGTTGCCGAGCCCCGCGATCCTCGATTGGTCCATCAGGATCGCTTTGAGCGGCGCGCGCGACCGGCCGAGCGCGGCGCGCAGCTCGACCAGCGAGAGCGACAGGGCGTCGGGCCCGAGGCGGTCTTCGTCGGGGTCGAGCTCCACGCCGCCCAAGCGCCGCGGATCGCGGAGCCAGAGCGCGCCACCGTCGGCGAAGCGCAAGCCGAAGCGGCGCCACTCGGCCACATCGCGGTTGCTCGCGTAGATCAATGGGTCGCCGGCCGCCTCGCCGTCGACGATGACGCGCCCGCTCATCCCGAGGTGCAAGCCGAGTGTGGGTCCGGAGCCGCCGTGGGCGTCGCTCGCGGTATCGACCAGGAGCTGCTTGCCCCGGCGGCGGGCCGCGGTGAGCGTGTGCCCCTTCAGCGCGACGCGCACCGTGGCGGGCGTGGCGCCGCGCTTCACGAACCATGCGTCGGGTGCCTCGACGCGAGCGATCGTGCGGCCGAGCGCGCGGTCGGCGATCACCTGCCGCGCCGACTCCACCTCGAGGATCTCGGGCACGGCGGCACGGTACCGTCGACGCTCATGCGGTTCGTGATCTACGGCGCCGGCGCCGTGGGCGGCACGATCGGCGCCCGCCTCGCGCAACACGGGAACGATGTTGCGCTCATCGCTCGCGGCGCGCACGCGGCGGCCATCGGGGCGCGCGGGCTGCAGCTCCGCTCACCCGACGACGAGATCACGGTGCGGGTACCGGTCGCCGAGCATCCCGACCAGATCCACTGGCGACACGACGACGTGGTGGTGCTCGCAATGAAGTCGCAGGACACCACCGCCGCGCTCGGCGCGCTCGGAGCACACGCGCCCGCCGGGATCACGGTCGTGTGTGCGCAGAACGGCGTGGCCAACGAGCGGATGGCGTTGCGCCGCTTCCCGAATGTGATGGCGATGTGCGTGATGCTGCCGGCATCGCACTCGGAACCGGGCGTGGTCGAAGCGTCGTCGGCGCCGATCTCTGGTCTGCTCGATGTGGGCCGCTACCCGGGCGGCGTCGACCAGCAGGTGGAAGCGATCGCGTCGGCGCTCTCGGCGGCCACGTTCGAGTCGTTGGCCCGACCCGATGCGATGCGCTGGAAGTACACGAAGCTGCTCATGAACCTGGCCAACGCGGTCGAAGCGGCGTGCGGAAGTGCGCCGGACGACGACGCACAGGAAGCGGGCCGCCTCGCGCGTGACGAAGGTCGCCGTGTGCTGCTTGCGGCGGGCATCGACCATGCGACGGCCGACGAGGACGCGCAGCGGCGGGGCGACAAGCTGCGCATCCGGCCGGTCGGTGGCGCTCGACGCGGCGGTGGTTCGTCGTGGCAGAGCCTGGCGCGGGGCACCGGCGCGATCGAAGCCGACTACCTCAACGGAGAGATCGTGCTGCTCGGTCGCACGCATGGTGTCGCTACGCCGGTCAACGCCGCGCTGCAGCGCGTCGCGAATGACCTGGCGAGGTCGAAGCAGCCGCCCGGCTCGATGACGGGCGCCGAGCTGCTCGCCGCGCTCACAGCCTGACGAACACCGTCACTGCGCGAAGTCGGGGCGGTTGGCGTGGGCTTCGTCGGCGCGGCCCTTCGGCTCTTCCCAGTCCTCTTGGCGGCCCAGTGCAGTGAGGTCGAGGAAGTAGTACGAGCCGCCGAGCATCTCGGTGCCGCGCGCGAACACCGAATACGTGTGGAAGATCTGGTCGCCGTCGCGCAGGAACATGCTGTAGCCGGGCTGCTCCGACGAGCCGTCGCCCAGCCAGCCCATACCCACCGCTTCCAGCTCGGGCAGCGTGCGGTAGTTGAACAGCACGGGTGCGACGGCCGGGTCGATCGTCACGTGGAAGGCGTGGTTGAAGGCGGTTCCGTACGACGAGAACCAGCTGAACGCCGTCCAGCCGCGCTTGGCCTTGTAGCGCTCGAGCTTCTCGCTCGGCGCCCGCGACACCACGACGAGGTTCGTGTTACGCGCCCGTAGATGTGCGATCAGTCCCGGCGAGATCTCGTCGGCCGCCGCGGTGCAGCTCGGGCATCCGTCGTCCCACGCAGGGTCGAACATGAAGTGCTGCACGACGAGCTGCCGGTTGCCGTCGAACAGGTCGAACAGGCGCGCAGAACCCGCGGGACCGTCGAACACGTAGTCCTTTTCCACGCGCACCATCGGCAGCTCGCGACGCTTCGCGCTGAGGGCATCGCGAGCGCGCGTCATCGCCTTCTCGTCGGCGAGCAGCTCGGTGCGCGCGGCCAACCACTCGGTCTCGCTGACAACTCGCGGCAAGCTCATCGGCGTGCTCCTTGATCGCGTTCTCGCGGCCGCCCGATGGCGGACTGTCAATTGAGACGATCGACGGCGCCGGAACTCATCGGCGACTCACCAGTTGGTGATGGCGCCCGTCTCCGCGCCCTTGGCGAGGCGGGCGTACTTCATGAGGAATCCGCTCGTGTAGCGGGGCTCGGGCAGCTTCCAGTTGGCGCGCCGGGCCGACAGGACCTCGTCGTCGACCAGGAGATCGAGGGTGTGCGCGGCCGCGTCGATCACGATGCGGTCGCCGTCCTCGATGAACGCGATGGGTCCGCCGTCGACGGCTTCGGGTGCCACGTGACCCACGCAGTACCCGTGCGTTCCGCCGGAGAAGCGACCATCGGTGATGAGCGCGGCATCGGCGCCGCGCCCCGCGCCCTTCATGGCGCCGGTGACGGCGAGCATCTCGCGCATCCCCGGGCCCCCCTTCGGCCCTTCATACCGGATCACGACCACGTCGCCGGCATGGATCTTGCCGGCCAGGATCTCTTCCATCGCGGCCTGTTCCCCGTCGAAGACGCGGGCCCGACCTTCGAAGCGCAGCTCGTCGATGCCGGCCACCTTCACGACGGCGCCTTGGGGCGCGAGCGATCCGCGCAGCACCGCAATGCCGCCCTGTGCGTGGATCGGTTCGGTGAGCGGGTGCACCACGTCGCCGTCGGCCGCAGGCGACGCAAGATCCGCGAGGTTCTCGGCCACCGTCTTACCGGTCACCGTGAGGCAGTCGCCGTCGAGCAGCCCGGCGTCGAGCAGCATCTGCATCACGACCGGCACGCCACCGACGCGGTCGAGATCGACCATGTGGTACTTGCCGTGTGGCTTCATGTCGGCGAGGTGGGGCACGCGGGCACCGATGCGATTGAAGTCGTCGAGCTCGAGCTCGACGCGCGCCTCGTGCGCGATGGCGAGCAGGTGCAGCACCGCGTTCGTGGAGCCGCCGAGCGCCATCGTGACGGCGATCGCGTTCTCGAACGCTGCTTTCGTCATGATCTGGCGCGGGCGCAGGTCGAGGTCGAGGAGGTGCATCACCGCGCGGCCCGACTCGTACGCGAAGTCGTCGCGGCGCCGGTCGACTGCCGCGGGCGCGGCCGAGCCGGGCAGGGCCATGCCGATGGCCTCACTGATCGACGCCATCGTGTTCGCGGTGAACATTCCCGCGCACGAACCTTCCGTGGGACACGCGCGCTTCTCGATCTCGCCGAGTTCGTTCATCGAGAGGGTTCCCGCGGCGCACGCACCCACGGCTTCGAACACGCTCACGATGTCGAGTGCCTGGTCCTTGTAGTGCCCGGGCAGGATCGAACCGCCGTAGAGGAACACGCTCGGCAGGTTGATGCGCGCCGCGGCCATCAGCATGCCGGGCAGGCTCTTGTCGCAACCGGCGAAGCTCACGAGCGCGTCGAATCGCTCGGCGTGCATGACACACTCGACGGAGTCGGCGATGATCTCGCGAGAGACGAGGGATCCTCGCATCCCCTCGTGACCCATCGAGATGCCGTCGCTGACGGCGATCGTCACGAACTCGATCGGAAAGCCGCCGGCGGCGCGCACCCCGACCTTGGCGCGCTTGGCGAGGCGGTCGAGCGGCATGTTGCACGGCGTCACCTCGTTCCACGACGACGCGATGCCCACCTGGGCCTTGCCGAAATCGTCGTCGGTCATGCCGATCGCGCGGAGCATGGCGCGGGCCGGCGCCTTCTCCATGCCGTCGGTGACTTCCCAGCTCTGGGGCTTCTGCTTGCTCGCCATAGGGCTGCGAGGTTACGTGCTGGTCGCCGTTGCCTTCCGGCCGTTCACGAGACCGGCCAGCGCGACCCCGGCGAGCACGACCGACGCGACGTCCCACGAGACCCGGAATCTCGTGATGCCGTAGGTGCCGGCCGATACGGCGGCCGTCACCCCGAGGATCGCCACCAACGGCCAGATGGTCTTGCCCGCTCGGCGTAACCGGAGGGCTCCGAAGAACGCCAGGATCTGCACCGGGAAGAACATGAACACGTTGGCCCACTCGGTCCATGGCGACCGACCTTCGTCGCGTTTGTCGTCGAGGGGCGCGTACAGCTCGAAGGTGCGGCCGACGCGCGCCGCCATCACGAGCGGGATCCGCTGCGGATGGTGGTGCATGTAGTTCAGGCCGCGGCGCCGCAGCTCCTTGCCCACTACCGACTCGTCGCCCTTGGGGAGATGCGAGGCGTTGCACGAGATGTCCCAACCGCCGATCTCCGACCCGTAGTACGTCTGTTTGCAGTTGGCGCCCGCGAACACTGAGTCGAGGTTGGAGCTGAGGAACACGGGGTGCTGGAACGTCGTGTAGTTGCGAACGACCCATGGGGCGAGCACCACGATCGTGACGGCTCCCGCGGCGCCGAGCTGGGTCCAGCGTGTCCGCCAGCTGAGCCCTCGGCGCGTGAGCACGAGCGGCATCACGATCGCGAACGCGAGAGCGAGCGCTTCCGAACGAGCGAGCACGGCGAGGCCGAGGGCGAGACCCATGAAGAGCACGCGGCGCATCGACGGCACCGCGATGTATGCGTACACCGCGGCGATCAACACGGCCGTGGTGAGCACCACCATGCTCTCCGACATGATGAGCGCATCGCTCACCCACAGCGCCGGGTAAGCGGCGGCGAGGAGTGCGGCCGCAATACCGGCGCGAGCACCACCGAGGCGCTTGGCGACGACGCCGATCAGCACCACTCCCAGGCTGCTGAGCACGCCGGCAGTCACCTCATCGACGATGGCGGCGTCGGACGAGCCGAGGTGCAGCGCGCGCCCGATGCGCGACACGCCCCCGAGGACGATCGGGAACAGCGGTGGGTGCTTCGCCGTCTGCGCGGCGCCGGCGAGGTATGCCAACCCCACTGGTTCCACGAAGCCATGCCCATCGATCAGCGCCCTCGCCTGGAGCTGGTAGTAGAGGCCGTCGCCGAAGACGAGTGGGTCGTGGCGCCAGACGAAGATGTAGACGACTCGCCACACGAAGCCGGCGAGCGCGATCAGCAGGATGCTGAGGAGCGGGCGCCGCGTCACGGTTGCCGCAGGTGCCGGCCGAAGAAGTCGACCAGGATCTCGGCCCGCTGCACGCGGTGCGCCGGCGCGCCGCTGCGTGACAGCTCGTGGCACTCGCCGGGGAACCGCCAGAACTCGGGCGTGCGGCCGAGGAGGCGCAGCGACACGAACAGCTCCTCGGCCTGGTTGATCGGACAGCGCAGATCGTTCTCGGAGTGCAGGATCAGCAACGGCGTGCGCATCTCGCGCACGAACGCGATGGGTGATCGACTCGTGTACGCGGCGACGTCATCGAGGTACGACGTGCCGATGGTGTCCTCGAACGCCGACGCGATGTCGGAGTTGTGCTCTTCGGTGAGCAGGTTGTTCACCGACCGCTCGCTGCAGGCGGCCTTGAACCGATCGGTGTGGCCGATGACCCAGCTCGTCATGTAGCCGCCGTAGCTACCGCCGAGCACGCCCATGCGATCCGCATCGATCCAGTCGAGCTGCGCGACCGCGGCATCGGCGCACGCCATCACATCGTCGTAGTCGACGCCGCCCCAACCGCTTCCGGGGTCGACCTGGCAGCCCGGCCAGCGGATCGCGCGCCCCCACGCTTGGGAGTAGCCCGACGAGCCCCGCGGGTTGCAGAGCACGACTGCGAAGCCGGCGCCGATCTGGATCTGGAACTCGTCGAAGAGCTTGTAGCCGTACTGGGTGAATGGACCGCCGTGCACGTTGAGCAGCGTGGGGAAGGGCCCGTTGCCCTCGGGGCGCAGCGCCCAACACTCCACTTCGGTACCGTCGGCGGACAGCGCGACGAATCGCTGCATTGGGGCGGGGTCGCACCCCTCGGCCCGCAGCTTCTCCGCGTGATCGGTGATGCGTTGCTCGATGCGGGTGCTCAGCGCGACCGTGAACACGTCGGCAGTGTGCGTGTCGTCGGCGGCCGTGAACGCGACGATGTCGGCGCGCCGGTCGATGCCGCCGACCCAACGCGATCCACCGACCAACACGTCGGTGCCGCCGTCGGGGCCGACGCGCCCCACATGCACAGCACCGGAGTCCTCGTAGGTGAAGAGCACTCCGCTGTCGGGCTGCGGGACCGGTGTCTGGGTGCCCGGGAACGAGGCCTTGTTGCGGTCGAGCTCGCCCGCGAGCTCGGTGACCTCCCCGCCGACGAGATCGACACGAACGAGCCGAACATGGTTGGGCGCGCTGCGCGGATCCGGATCGAGGAGCGCGAGCAGCGACGCACCGTCGAACGCGAACGCCGGATGTTGAAATGAACCGCCGGTGCGCGTGACTTGCACCGGCTCGGCGCTGGCGTCGGCGCGCACCGTGAACAGGTCGACCGCGAGATCGCGGTCCCAGGTCTCGTGGCGCGCCGAAGCGAACGCGATCGCCGTGGCGTCGGGTGACCACGCAGGATTGGCTGCCTGGAACGGGCCGGGTGTGAGCACCTGCGCCGTGGCTCCGACGCTCGCATCCACCACGAACACCCTCGTGGGACGGTCGTACACCCAGCCTTCGCCGTCGAGGCGTGTGAAGAACGTCGTGATGCTGCGGGCCGGCGTGTCCTTGTCCTTGCGGGCCACACCGAACGCGCCGTACACGTGTGGGTCGGGATCGCGCGCCACGAACGCGAGGCGCGCGCCGTCGGGTGACCACTCGAGCTCGGCGATCGGCGCGGGTGCCACGCACACGACGACCTCGTGACCCGTGGCGAGCTCGCGGATGCGCAGCTCGCCGCCGTGAGCCTCATCGTCGAGTGATTGCGCGGCATAGGCCAGGCGCGTGCCGTCGGGCGACCAGCGACCGAGGGAGCCGTCGATGTCGGTCTCCGAGACGGGCTCGGGCGTGCCCGCGGGCGCCCCCGACTCGTCGATAGGCGCGACCCACACTGCGCTCCGGGATCGGTTCCCCGGAAGGTCGACCGACTGGCGCGTGTAGGCGACGCGTCGAGCGTCGGGCGACAAACGAGGGTCGCCCGCCTGTACGAGCGCACCGATGTGACGAGGAAGCATGCCGAGCACGGCGCCGGACGCTATTGCGGGTCTATGCGCGCGCCAAGGACGGCATCGCTAGCCTCCGGCCGAGCATGGGAGATCTGGCGTTCGACCACCTGTACAGCTATGAGGAGCTCTCGGGCGCCTTGCACCAATTGGCCGCGGCGCGACCCGACCTGATGCGGTTGGAGAGCATCGGGCGCTCGTTCGAGGGTCGTGAGATCTGGCTGGCCACTGTTACCAATGAGGCGACCGGCCCGCACCACGAGAAGCCCGCGGTGATGGTCAGCGCCCACATCCACTCCACCGAGCACACCGGTGCGGTCGCTGCACTCCATCTCCTCAACACGCTCGTCACGGAGTACGGCACCGACCCCAGCGTCACGCTCGCCGTCGACACCCGCACCTTCTACGTGGTGCCCAGGGTCAATCCCGACGGCGCCGAGCTCGCGCTGGCCACGCCGCCGACGTATCTGCGCTCGTCGGTGCGGCGCTGGCCGCGCACCGACGAGGCACCCGGTCTCGTGGAAGGCGACGTCGACGGCGACGGTCGCGTGCTGCTCATGAGGGTGCCCGACCCGAACGGTGTCTGGAAGGTCAGCGACCGCGACGCGCGCCTCATGGTGGCCCGCGACCCCGACGAGTACGGGCCGGGTCCCTACTACCGACTCCTCAACGAAGGCACGATCCGCGACTACGACGGCGACACGATCCCGCTCGCTCCCGAACGGCGCGCCCTCGACCTCAACCGACAGTTCCCGTCGGGATGGCGCGTGCACGGGGAGCAAGGTGGCGCCGGCCCCTACCCGCTCTCCGAGCCCGAGACGCGCGCCGTGGCCGACGCGGTGGTCACGCGCGAGAACCTCACCTGCTACTTCTGCCATCACACGTTCAGCGGCGTGATCCTGCGGCCCTACGACGACCGCGCCGACGACCAGTTCCCCACGAACGATCTCAAGCGCTACAAGGTGCTCGGCGCGAAGGGGACCGCGCTCACCGGCTACCGGCACGTGAGCGTGTACCACGACTTCCGCTACGACCCGAAAGACGTCATCACCGGCGGCGAAGACACCTGGGCCTACGACCACCTCGGCCTCTACGCGTGGACCACCGAGTTCTGGAGCCCGATCGCGCGCGCCGGCATCACCGACCACCACCTCGTCGATTGGTACGCCGACCACCCGATCGACGACGACCTCGCCATCTTGCGGTTCAACGACGAGCAGTGCGGCGGAGCCGGCTTCATCGACTGGTACCCCTACGAACATCCGCAGCTGGGCCCGGTGGAGCTGGGCGGCTTCGACCCGTTGCGCTTCTGGAGCAACCCGCCCGACGCGTTGCTGGCGGCAGAGATCGCGCCCCAC
>JADGOO010000158.1 GCA_017882905.1 Acidimicrobiia bacterium
CGCCCACCCCACAGTGGCTGATGCAGCCGGAGCTCGGGCTCTGTCCGTGCGGGTGCATCGGGAAGCGGCGCAAGGCCGGCTTCGTGGACAAGACGCTCAGTGGGGGAGCGGACCTGCTCCGTCAGGCGATGTTCTCTGACGACGTCGCCGGGCAGCGTGGTCTGCTGCAGCGCCTCGATGCGCGCGTCAAGCTCGTCGGCATCGTCGGGCTGCTCATCGTTGCCGCTTTCGTCCGTCACGTGTCCGTGCTCGTGGCGTTGTATCTCCTCACGCTCGTGCTCGCGCGTGCATCTCGATTGTCTCTCGCGTTCTTCGTCAAGCGTGTCTGGTTGTTCATCCCTCTGTTCACTGGCGTCGTCGTCGCGCCCGCGACCCTGAACGTTGTCACGCACGGCCGCATCCTCGTGCCGCTCGGCACACTGCTCGGGCACCGACTCGGGCTCACCGCGCAAGGCCTCACCGCCGCGGCGCTGATCGTGACTCGTGTCGCGACCTCGATCTCACTGGTATTGCTACTCACAGTCACCACACCGTGGTCGAAGCTGCTTGCCGCCCTCCGAGGCGTGTTCGTTCCCCGGATGTTCATCCTCGTGTTGGGCATGGCCTACCGCTACCTCTTCCACCTGCTGAGCGCCGTGACCGACATGTTCACTGCCCGCAAGGCGCGCACGGTCGCGCGCGATGCCCATGCCGCGGGCGGCCGCGCGTTCGTGGCGGCGTCGGCCGGCGCGCTGTTCGGCAAGGCGCAAGCGCTGTCGGAAGACGTGCACATGGCCATGGTCTCGCGGGGCTACCGGGGCGATGCGCGCTCGCTCGGCACGCTTCGTGTGCGATTCCTCGACGTGCAGTTCCTCGCTGCGGCGCTGGCCACGTCGGTGGTCGTGATCGGCGTCGACCGGATGCTTGGCAGGTGAGTGTGGACGCGCCCGGCGCCGATCTTCTCGTCATCGAGCACGCCAGCTACGCATACCTCGAGCGATTCCAGGCGCTCGCCGACGTGTCGCTCACGATCCGACACGGGGAGAAGGTGGCGCTGCTCGGAGCGAACGGTTGCGGCAAATCGACCTTGCTGAAGCTCCTCGACGGTCTCGTGTTCCCTGATTCGGGCACCTATCGGGCCTTCGGCGGCGACGTCACCGAAGATCACCTCGAAGACGAGCAGTTCTCTCGTGGCTTCCGCAGCCGGGTCGGGTTCGTGTTCCAGAACTCCGATGTCCAGGTGTTCTCACCGACCGTGCGCGACGAGATCGCGTTCGGACCGCTGAACATGGGTCTGAGCCGCGACGACGTGGGAGCGCGAGTCGACGACACGTTGCGCATGCTCGACATCGTCGAGCTCGCCGACCGCGCCCCGTACCAGCTGTCCGGTGGCCAGAAGAAGCGCGTCGCCATCGCGTCGGTGCTCGTGATGAACCCCGAGGTGCTGCTGTTCGACGAGCCCACGGCCGCGCTCGATCCGCGCACCCAGCAATGGCTGATCGAGCTGATCGTCGAGCTCAACGAAACCGGCAAGACGATCGTGCTCGCCACGCACGACCTCGACGCGCTCGACGTGCTCGCCGACCGGTGCATCGTGTTCTCCGAAGACCATCGAGTGGCGGGCGAGGGTGCACCCGGCGCCGTGCTCGGCGACCGCGACCTCTTGTTGAGGGTGAACCTCGTGCACGAGCATCGTCATCGCCATGGCCGCATCGAGCACTCGCACGAGCACCAGCTCGGGCACCACGAAGACGAAGCGCTTGACAGGTTAGAAAGACCTTACCTATTCTGAGCTCCGTGGTCCGGGCTGGAGCGCCGACGGTCGACGACGCCTTCGGCGTCATCGCCCACCCGTTGCGCCGCATCCTGTTGGAGCGGCTCGCCACGGGTGAGCAGCGCGTCACCGAGCTCGCCGCCCGACTGCCGGTGAGCCGGCCCGCGGTGTCACAGCACTTGCGGCTCATGCTCGAGGTCGGTGTCGTGAGCGAGCGCCGAGAGGGACGCGAGCGCTACTACGCGCTGCGACGCGACTCGCTGCGCGATGTCGATTCGTGGCTCGCTCGACTCGACGGCTTCTGGGCCGAACAACTCGTTCGGCTCGGCGAGCACCTGGACACCGCGCCGTGATCGAGGGCGAGCGAGTGGTGCACACGGCCCGCTACTCGCATCCGGTCGACGCCGTGTGGCGAGCGCTCACCGAGCCCGGGCCGCTTGCGGTGTGGCTCATGCCGAACGACTTCGCGCCCGTGGTCGGTCACCGCTTCCGCCTCGACGCGCGGCCGATGTTCGGCTTCATCGAAGGCGAAGTGCTCTGAGCGACGATGCATACGGGATCTACAACTTCAACTGGGGCTATTACCTCGAGAGTCTGCGCCTCCTGTGCACGATCGGCGCAGGGAAGCCATTCACGCCGACCGACGCGGAGACGACGCCATGAGGCACGCCCGCCTGACTGAATCGAGTGAGTACGAGGCGCGCCGCGACGAGCTGGGGCGGGCCGAGATCGAGCTCACGCCCGACGGCCGTGGCGACCGGTACGCGTCGCTCGACTACGGGGTGTAGCGAAGCTCAATCGGTGGCGAACGTCGACATGCGGGTCGGCCGGGCGGCTTGGGCGACTGCGCTGCCCGCGTACGCGACGACGGCGGCGAGCAGCGGTGCGAGCACGACGAGCTCGAACATCGTCCACCACGGGAACCCGACGTGCGCGACCTGATCCGACCGGGTGACCGCCATGAAGACGACCGCCACGGGAATGAACCCGGTGGGGATGGCGACGATCGCGCCGGCGGCCGAGAGCAATGCTGCTTTGTAGGCCGACACGGCCCGCATCGTCGACGGGCGCGCTCCGAGCGAGAGGAGCACATCGCGCTCGTCGCGGGTCTCGGCGGCGGAGAGCGCGAGTGACATCGCCAGGACGATCAACGCGATGAGCACGGCCACGCCGAGCACGATCTGCTCGATCGTCTTTTCGGAGATCCGGCTGCCCGACAGGCCCGTCCAGGCGATGTCCGTGACGGTCCCCGCGGCGCGGCCCTCGACGAACAACGACTGACTGAGCACGTCGATCGAAGCGGCCTGCGACTCGTCGAGCGGGCGCGGGTTGTGGATGATCACGCCGGCGTCGACGATGGGCAGGCCCAACGAGTGCGCCTTGTCTGCGGTGATGTAGTAGCCGCCGTCGGCGCCGGTCGCGCGCACCGCGTCGCGTGCTACCGCCACGGCGATCGACTGGCGGGCCGCACCGGTGCCGATGCTCACTTGCGTCGACGTCAACGGCACACCGGTGAGCTGGTTCGTGGGCTTGTCGTGCACCGAGATCGCGCCACTCGATGCGAGCGCGGCGCGATCGTGGGCCGACAGGCCGAGCATCGTGAGCACCGCCGGGTCGGCGACGGTGAACAGGGGCACGGCGATCTGTGGATCGCCCGGCGCGATGCTGAGCCCCTTCAGGGCCTTCGGCGGCAAGCTTGCAGAGCCATCACCGTCGTTCAGCACGGCGCGGCGCACGTTCCACGTCGACGCGGGCAGGATCTCGTGCAGTGTGCGCTGGACCGACGCGGGCGGCGGGAGGAACCCTCGGGTCGTGGTGTCTGCAAGGTTGCTGCTCGACACGATCAGCGTGTCGTTCGGCATGAACGGTGCGTCGAACGTCTTCGAGCCGGTGTGCGATTCCGCGGCCGTTCCGATGCCGATGGCGCCCGCATTCACCGCGGCCAACGCCATCACGACGGCCGCGCTCCGTGCCCGGCTGCGCACCACACTGCGCACAGCCACACGCGCCGCGCCGTGCACCGCACGAGCCACGGGCGTGAGCGCGGCGATCACGATCGATGCCGCGCAGCACGCACCCGCCAGCACCAAGAGGCCGCCGAACACGGCGCTGAGCGCGCGTCCGTCACTCGACCCCGAGTTCGCGGCACTGGCGACGAGCACGAGCACGAAGACGCCACTGGCGAACAGGCCGGCGCCGATCGGCGCCAGGCGCCTCGGGAGCGTGCCGAGTGGGCGGCGGCCCGCGAGTGCGCTGAGCACCGGCACCCGCGCCGCGGAACGAGCAGGGATGAACGCCGCGATGGTGGCCGCCGCCACGCCGGTCACCAGCACCGCCGCGGTGTCACGTGCCGACCACACGTACGCGCCCGGGTCGTGATGGATCCAGCTGCTGAAATGGCCGCGCAGCAAGAGCAGCACCACGACGCCGGCACCGAACCCGAGCGCGCTCCCGAGGGCGCCCGAGATCACCCCTTGCAACGACAGGGTGCGCCGCAACAGCGATTCGTCAGCTCCGTTCGCCGAGAGCTGGCCCAGCGTGACGAGCTGACGCCGGGCGCCAACCGCGAACGCGCCGGAGATCACGATGCCCGCGATCGCCAGTGCCACCATGCCCGCGACGAGGATCCAGTTCACGGCCCGGTCGGGCGTTCTCGTGGGCACGGCCGCGCGGCTGAGGTACGGCGGTGCGTACCGGAGCAGCTCGGTGTCGGACGGGTGTCCCGGCAGCTTGACGAGCGTGAGCGACGTGGTCACGGCTTGCATGGCCGGCGCGGTGAGCTCCGACCCGCGCACCGCGACCACGGCATCATTCCAGTTGGTGGCGCGCACGCCGATGCCGACGATGCGCTCCGTCCATTCGGGCGCGCTGAGGCGAAGGGTGTCACCGATCTTCACGTGGAAGGCGGTGGCGAGCTTCGGCGACAGGAGCGCTTCGCCCGCGACACGCGGGAATCGTCCCGAGCGCAGCGACACGATGCCGCGCGTCATCGGATCGGTGAAGTCGAGATCCGTGACCTGGTCGGCGCGCCGTGCCGTGCCGGTCGCACTCGCCAGCCCGATCGGGCTCACCAACACGCGCGCGCGGAGCACCTGCGTGCCGGCCGGGAACGACGGCGTCGGGGCGGTCGTGGCACCCGCCGTCTGCGCGACGAAGCCGGAGTCGAGCGCAAGATCGGCACGACCGAAGCGGCGGGCGAACGCCTCACTCGCACTGTCGTTGTTCGTGCGCACCAGCACGGTGATCACGGTCATGCCGCACACCGGCACGGCCACGAGCAGCATCACGAGCAGCGTGCGTCCCGGCCGCCGTCGCACCTCGCGCCGTGCGAGGCGCGCCGCGAACCGCCATGCCGACCCGGCCACGCGCGTCACGCGCCGCCCCGCGAACGGCTGATCGCCCGCACCCCGAGTCAACACCGTCGCCGTCATCGCATGACCGCAGGTGCCGCGAGCGCCTCGTCGACGTTCACATTGGCGTCGACGGTGGCGATCATCGGACCACCGCTTGTGTCGCCGGTGCCGCGAGCGCCTCGTCGACGACTCTCCCGTCGCGGAGGAAGATCACTCGGTCGGCCCAGGAAGCGAAGCGGGGCTCGTGCGTCACGAGCACAACGGCCGTGCCCTGCTCCTGCGGCAACGCCGCGAGCAGCTCGATCACTTCGTCGCCGCTCGCCGTGTCGAGCGAGCCCGTCGGCTCGTCGGCCAGCAAGAGGCGACGATGGCCGACGATCGCACGCGCGATCGCGATGCGCTGCTGCTGGCCGCCGGAGAAGTCGTCGGGGTAGCGGTCGAGTCGCTGATCGAGCCCCACGGTGTGCAGTACCGCGACCGCCATCTGCTGCACGCTGCGGTGCGATTCGCCGGCGAGCTCGAGCGGCAGCATCACGTTCTCGATCGCCGTGAGCGACGGGATGAGGTTCAGCCGCTGGAACACGTAGCCCACGTCGTTGCGCCGCAGCTCGCTGCGCTCCGCGGCGCCGAGCCCGGCGAGCTCGCGTCCGCCCACCCGCACGGATCCCGCACTCGGTGTCTCGAGTGCACCGGCGAGATGGAGCAAGGTGCTCTTGCCGCACCCGCTGGGGCCCATGACCGCCACGAACTCGCCCTCGGCCACGGTCAACGTCACGCCGCGCAACGCGCGCACCTCCGTGAGTCCCTGGCCGAAGCTCTTGACGACGTCGTCGAACTCCAACATCGCAGTCATCGTGCGGTTCCCTTCCGTTCGGTGAGGCGCGCCTCGCAGAGGTCGAGCCAGCGCAGATCGGCTTCGGCGCGCACCACGAGGGCGTCGCGCACCATGGCCGTGGAGATGTCGGGTGCCGGACCGGCGCGCTGGGCGCGTCGATGCTGTTGCAGCAACGAGAGGAGCGCGCTGCGCTGCGCGGTGATCACCGCGAGGGCGTGCTCGGGGCCCCGTCCCATCGCGAAGAGCACCTTGAGCATGAGCTCGTCGCGCGGTGGGGGTTCGTCGGCGGGCACGAGCGACCACCATGCGGCGAGCGCTTCGCGGCCTGCTGCGGTCAGCTCGTAGTGCTTCTGCGCCGTGTCGTCCGGGCCGGCGGTGCGACTCACGAGGCCGTCGCGCTCGAGGCGCTCTAGGGTCGTGTACACCTGCCCCACGTTGAGCGGCCACACGCCGCCGGTCGTCGACTCGAACTCGAGCTTGAGCTGGTGGCCGTTGCGGGGCTGCTCGGCGAGCAGCGCCATCAGTCCCTCACGCACCGGCATTTACTCAGTATAGGTATACCGAGTAAAGTGTCAAGCACCCTCTGGACACCGTCTGGCATGACCGTCTCCGGCACCCGATACCGTTCCCCGCATGAGCGCAACCCCCGAAGCCTGCCGAGCCACCGTCGACGCCTACATCGCGGCCTACAAGGCCAACGACAAGGACGCACTGCTCGCGCTGTACAGCGACGACTGCGTGTGGATCGACCCGGTCGGTACGCCCGCGCACCACGGCCGCGACGGCGTCGCGAAGTTCTGGGACGACGCGCGTGCGATGGCCGACCGCATCGAGCTCGTGCCGCGCGACGTGCATGTGTGCGGCAATGAAGCGGCTGCCGAGATCGAGATCCGCGTCACGATGGGTGGGGCGGCGATGGCGTTCAACGCGGTCGACGTGTTCGAGTTCGACGACGACGCTCGCATCAAGTCGGGCAAGGCGTTCTGGGACATGAGCACGGCGCGTCCTCTCTGAGACGCGCACCGAGCGTGCTCGCGTAGGCTGCGCGCGTGTACGACCTGGTGGTCCGCGGGGGAACGGTTGTCGACGGCACCGGCGCCCCTGCCGCGACCGCCGACATCGGCGTCGTCGATGGAGCGATCGTGGATGTCGGCCGGCTCGACGGCCGCGCTGCTCGCACGATCGACGCCGACGGTCTGCTGGTCACACCGGGTTTCGTCGACATCCACACGCACTACGACGGGCAGGCCACCTGGGATCCGCACCTCACGCCGTCGTGCTGGCACGGCGTCACCACCGCCATCCTCGGCAACTGCGGGGTGGGCTTCGCGCCGGTGCGCGGCAGCGCGCACACGGAGCTGATCGAGCTGATGGAGGGTGTCGAAGACATCCCCGGCAGCGCGCTGGCCGAAGGCATCCAGTGGGGCTGGGAGTCGTTCGGCGAGTACCTCGACGCGCTCGAGCGCATGCCGCGCGCGCTCGACATCGGCACCCATGTTCCGCACGCGGCGGTGCGGGCGTACGTGATGGGCGAGCGCGCGCTCCACGACGCCACCGGCGACGACATCGCCGCCATGCAGGTCATCGTGCAGAGCGGCATCGAGGCCGGCGCGCTCGGCTTCTCCACGGGCCGCACCGCCGGACACCGCGATGTGCGCGGCAACCCGGTGCCCGGCACGTTCGCGCCGGAGCACGAGATCGTTGCGCTGCTGCACGCAATGGAGGCCGCGGGCCATGGCGTGCTGCAGCTCGTTCCGGCCGGTGTCGGTGGCGAGATGGCGGGCGACGCGGCCGAGGCGATGGATGCCGAGCTCGAATGGCTCGTGCGAGTCGGCACCTCCACGCGGCGCGCGATCACGTTCTTGGTGATGCAACGCGGCGGCGACGTCGACCACTGGCGCCCGTGGTTCGCGGCCGTGCATGCCGCCAACGAGCGAGGCGCGCAACTGCGCCCGCAGGTGGGCAATCGGTGCTTCGGGGTGCTGATGGGCCACCAGTCGCGGCTGAACCCGTTCCGCTACCGGCTCGGGTACCGCGCGATCGAGCACCTCGCGATCGAGGCTCGTGTCGCCGAGCTGCGCCGGCCCGAGGTGCGCGCGCAGATCCTCGGAGAACGCTCGGAGTACGGGCCGGGCATCGCGCTCGATCACCTGGGTCGTCGATCGTTCGAGAACCTGTATCCGCTCGGTGACGCGCTCGACTACGAGCCCACCGCCGATCAGAGCGTTGCCGCGATCGCGCAACGCGCGGGCCGCGACGTGTGGGAGGTCGCGTACGACCTCCTGCTCGACGCCGACGGCCACGAGATGCTCCTCTTGCCGCTCTTGAACTTCGGCGGCGGCTCCTACGACGGCCTGGCCGACATGATGCGCGATCCGTGCACCGTGCAGGGCCTCGGTGACGGTGGCGCGCACGTGAGCATCGTGTGCGACGCGAGCATGACCACCTACATGCTCTCGTATTGGGCGCGTGATCGCACGCGCGGCGCGCAGCTGCCGTTGGAGCTCGCGGTGCGGCGCCTCACCGGCGATCCGGCGCACCTCTACGGCCTCCACGACCGTGGGGTGATCGCGCCCGGCGCGCGCGCCGACTTGAACCTGATCGACTTCGACGCGCTGTCGCTCTGTCGACCTGAGCAGCGGCACGATCTGCCCACAGGCGCGGCGCGGCTCGTGCAGCGTGCCGCGGGATATCGCGCCACGCTCGTGCGAGGCGAGGAAGTGGTGGCGAACGGCGAGCTCACCGATGCGCGGCCCGGCCGCGTGGTGCGCGGTCCGCAGCGTCGAGCCACGCCGGCCGGCGCTTGATGAGCGGCACCGCTCGAGTCGACGACACCACGTGGTGGTCGGCAGCGGTGCTCTACCAGGTGTACGTGCGGTCGTTCTCCGACTCCAACGGCGATGGAGTCGGTGACCTACCGGGTGTGCTCGATCGCCTCGATCATCTCGAATGGCTCGGTGTCGACGCGATCTGGTTGAGCCCGATCACGCCCTCGCCGAACGCCGACTGGGGTTACGACGTTGCCGACTACTGCGGCGTGCAACCCGACCTCGGCACGGCGAGCGAGTTCGAGGCGCTCGTCGCCGCGGCGCACGCCCGCGGGATGCGGGTGCTCCTCGACTTCGTGCCGAACCACACGAGCGTCGACCACGATTGGTTCGTCGAGGCGCGCGCCGCCACGACCGCACCGCGCCGCGACTGGTACCTGTGGGCCGACCCTGGGCCCGATGGTGGCCCGCCGAACAACTGGGTGAGCAGCTTCGGTGGCCCGGCGTGGACGTTGGACGAGCCCACCGGGCAGTACTACATGCACAACCACCTGCGCGAGCAACCCGACCTGAACTGGTGGAACGAGGATCTGCGCGCCGAGTTCGACCGCATCGTGCGCTTCTGGTTCGACCGTGGTGTCGACGGCTTCCGCATCGACGTGTGCAACGTGCTGATCAAGGACGCGCTGCTGCGCGACAACCCTCCGTCGACACCCGACGATCCCTGGGACGTGCAGGCGTTCGGCCAGAAGCCGGTGTACAACGCCAACCGCCCCGAGCTGCACGACGTGGTGCGCCGGTGGCGGCGCATCGCCGACGAGTACGACCCGCCGAGGCTGCTGCTGGGCGAGACCCCCGTCGAAGACTTCGCCGACCTGGCGCGGTTCTACGGGGCGCAGCTCGACGAGCTGCAGCTGGCGTTCAACTTCCCGTTCATCAACGCGCCGCTCGACGCAGCATGCATGCGCGACATCGTCGAGCACGTGGAAGCTGCGCTGCCGGTCGGCGCGTGGCCGGCCTGGACGGGCTCGAACCACGACATGTCTCGCTTCGCGTCGCGCTGGGCTGGTGGCGACGCGGCCAAGACGCGCGCCGCGATGGTGATGCTGCTCACGTTGCGGGGTACGCCCGTGCTGTATCAGGGCGACGAGGTCGGACTCGGCGACGTGCCGCTCGAGCGCGACGATCTGCGCGACCCGCTCGGCGTGCGCTTCTGGCCTGCGTACCCGGGCCGCGACCCGATGCGTACGCCGATGCCGTGGAGTGGCGCGCAGAACGGCGGCTTCACCAGCGACGACACGAGTCCGTGGCTGCCACTCGGCGCGCCGGGCGTGAACGTGCGCGATCAGCGCG
>JADGOO010000159.1 GCA_017882905.1 Acidimicrobiia bacterium
CCAGCATGACGGACGCAGCGTGGGCCTGCGGCTCCACACTGCGTCGCCGCGACGGCCCTTTCCAGCATGACGGACGCAGCGTGGGCCTGCGGCTCCCGCAGGCCACCACGTAATGTCCCGTGCCATGCGCTGTGAGGTACTCGCCATCGGCACCGAGCTGCTGCTTGGCCAGATCGTCGACACGAACTCGGCCTGGATCGGCGAGCAGCTCGCGCTGGCCGGCATCGACAGCTACGAGCATCGCGTCATCGGCGACAACCTCGATCGCATCGTCGCCGCGATCGAAGATCTGCTGTCTCGCTCCGACGCGCTGATCATCTGCGGCGGCCTTGGTCCCACGCAAGACGACCTCACGCGCGACGCGATCGCGGCGTGGATGGAGGTCCCGCTCATCCGCCACGACGACCTCGTGGAGCACATCGCGAAGATGTTCTCGGCGCGCGCTCGTGACATGCCCCAGAACAACCTTCGTCAGGCCGATGTGCCTGAGGGCGCCGAAGCGATCCCGAACCCGATCGGCACCGCGCCAGGGGTGCGTGCACCGCACCGCGACAAGGTGATCTACGCCGTGCCTGGCGTGCCGTACGAGATGCAGAAGATGATCAGCGAGCAGGTGCTGCCCGATCTCCTCGAACGCGCCGGCGGTCGCGCCGCCATCGTGTCGCGGAGCCTCAAGACCTGGGGTGCAAGCGAGTCGGGCATCGCCGAGATGGTGGCGCACCGCGTCGACGCGCTCGAAGCGGCGGGCAACCCCACGATCGCGTTCCTCGCGCGGGGCATCGAAGGTCTCGTCGTGCGGATCACGGCGAAGGGCGCGTCGCTCGCCGAGGCCGAGGCGCTCGTCGAGGCCGAAGAGGTCGAGCTGCGCGCGATCCTCGGCGATCTCGTGTTCGGCGTCGACGACGAGACGATGGAGCACGCGGTGCTGAAGGCGCTGCATGCGCGCAAGCTCACACTCGGCATCGCGGAGTCGCTCACCGGCGGGCTCATCGGTGCACGCATCGTCAACGTCCCCGGCGCGAGCGACACGTTCAAGGGTTCGTTGGTCACCTACGCCACCGACGTGAAGCGCGACCTGCTCGACGTGGTCGCGTCGTCGGTGGTGAGCGAAGCGGCCGCCAAGGAGATGGCTGGCGCGGCGCGCCGCTTGCTCGACGCCGACGTGGGCATCGCGGCCACCGGTGTCGCCGGACCCACCGAGCAAGACGGCTTGGCGCCCGGAACCGTGTGCTTCGGGATCGCGTTGCCGGGCGGTGTCGTCGAAGGCGTCACCACGCGCCTGCCCGGGGATCGTGAGCGCGTGCGTCAGTTCGCCACGATCTCCCTGCTCAACCTGTTGCGCATGCGTCTCGACGCGTTGCCCTGACCCCGCTGGAGCCAACGGATGGAGATCTCGCTCAACCTCGATTGCAACGACGTCGATCGCATGGAGGCGTTCTGGTGCGGTGCGCTCGGCTATCGCCGTCGCGGCGCGATCGGCTCGTACCGGTCGTTCGAGTCGCCCGACGGGAGTGGCCCTCGCCTCATCCTCCAGCAGGTGCCCGAGGTCAAGGTGGCGAAGAACCGCTTGCACTTCGATCTCGATCACGCGGCCGATTTCGACATCGAGGCCGAGGCCGACCGACTGGTGGCCCTCGGGGCGCAGCGGCTCACCGGCGTGGTCGAGGAGTTCGCGGGCGCGAGCTTCATCGTGATGGCCGATCCCGAGGGCAACGAGTTCTGCGTGTGCCGCGGTTGACGGCTCGGTGAGCCGCGCGTGAGCGGTGACGACCTTCCGCCGATCTCACCGTTCGCGGCACCGGTGGCTTCGCGGTTCGGGCGGGCGTTCGTGGCGGTCGTGCCCCCGCCCGCCGTGCTCGAGTCGGTGGCGAGCCTGCTCGACACGCTGGGCGGCGCGTTGCGCGGCGCCCGCTTGACCGGCCGCGAGCAGTGGCATCTCACGCTGCAGTTCCTCGGTGACCATGCCGATCTCGACGCCTGCCGCGACGCGTTGCTCGCTTCGGTCCCTGCCGCGCTGGCGCCGGCACGGGTGCAGCTCGGCGGGCTCGGTGCCTTCCCGTCGGAGCGCCGGGCGCGCGTGCTGTGGCTCGGTGCCCGCGAGGGCGATGCGTGGCTGCGGGGAGCGGCCGACGCCGTGGCCGCCGCGCTCGCCCCGAGCGGGTTCGAACCCGACCACCGGGCGGCCCATCCGCACCTCACCCTGGCCCGGTTCCGCACGCCCGTCGATGCGCGCCCGATCGTCGAGCGCAACGGGAGCGGCGACACGGTGGGCGACGCGTGGTCAGTAGGAGAGCTGGTGCTGGTCCAGAGCACGCTCGGCCGAAGTGGCGCGACCCACCGCGTGCACGCTCGCGTGGCGCTCGACGAGGGTGCTTGACCGAACGGGCGTTCGATCACTAGAGTTACGGCCGTGGAACTACACGGCTGTCATCCGGGAGCGCTCGAGCGCACCCCGGGCCGGTCGCCGGCTCGATCGTCCGGACGCGCGTCCCGGCGGTCGCTGTCACACCCTCTCGGTACCGTCCGAGCCACGACCGCAACGTAGTGACGACGGCGCCGATGGCGGCGCAGGAAAGGTGACCCCGTGGAACGCGACAAGGCCCTCGATATGGCGCTGGCCCAGATCGACAAGCAGTTCGGCAAGGGCTCGATCATGCGCCTGGGCGAGAAGGCACACGTCGGTGTCGAGGCGATCTCGACCGGCGCGCTGGCACTCGACCTTGCGCTCGGCATCGGAGGCCTGCCCCGTGGCCGCATCGTCGAGGTCTACGGCCCGGAGAGCTCGGGCAAGTCGACGCTGGCGATGCACGTGGTCGCCGAGGCGCAGCGCAACGGTGGTGTGTGCGCCTACATCGACGCCGAGCACGCCATGGATCCGGTGTACGCCAGCGCGATCGGCGTGAACGTCGACGACCTGCTGATCAGCCAGCCCGACACGGGTGAGCAGGCCCTCGAGATCGCCGACATGCTGATCCGCTCGGGTGCGCTCGACGTGCTCGTCATCGACTCCGTGGCCGCGCTCGTGCCACGCGCCGAGATCGAAGGCGACATGGGCGACACTCACGTCGGGCTCCAAGCCCGCATGATGAGCCAGGCGATGCGCAAGATCACCGGCAACCTGGCCCGGAGCCGCACCATCGCGATCTTCATCAACCAGCTGCGAGAGAAGATCGGCGTGATGTTTGGCTCGCCGGAGACCACACCGGGCGGGCGGGCCCTGAAGTTCTACTCGTCGGTGCGTCTCGACATCCGGCGCGTCGAGAGCATCAAGGACGGAGCCGACGTGGTCGGCAACCGGGCCCGGGTGAAGGTGGCCAAGAACAAGGTGGCGCCGCCGTTCCGTCAGGCGGAGTTCGACATCATGTTCGGCAAGGGCATCAGCCGCGAAGGCTCGCTGCTCGATGTCGGTGTCGAGCTGGGCATCATCAAGAAGTCCGGCGCGTGGTTCACCTACGAAGGTGAGCAGCTCGGCCAGGGCCGCGAGAACGTGAAGCGGTTCCTCGCGGAGAACACCGACATGATGATCGAGATCTCCGAGAAGATCCGGGTTGAAGCCGGCGTCGACGACCTCGAGGTCGCTCCGATCGACCTGGCCGAGGAACCCGCACTCGAAGAGATCGACTGAGCCCGGCGCGGGAGCCCGCAGGGGTGGGCCGGTGGGGCTCTTCGAGCACCCCGATCCACCCCTGAGGTCACGCAGCCAGCCCCACCATCCTGGGTCATCCTCGATGGATAATGGCGGTCCTGCGGCCAAAGGTTCGGCTAAAGACGGGCCAACGCTTGCACGACATCACGCACCGTGGTCGTGGGGGCACCGCGCGGCTCGTTCCGTACACTTGTGTCGCCATGGATGAAGTCCGCCGCTACTACATCCGCACCTTCGGGTGTCAGATGAACGAGCACGACTCGGAGCGCCTTGCGGGCCTGCTCGCGGCCGACGGGATGGTCGCGGCCGAGAGCCTCGACGATGCCGACGTGGTCGTGCTGAACACCTGCTGCATCCGGGAGAACGCCGACGAGAAGCTCTACGGCACCCTCGGTCAGCTGAAGTCGTTGAAGGCGCAGCGCCCCGATCTACAGATCGCCGTGGGCGGTTGCCTCGCGCAAAAGGACCGCGACGCCATGCTCGAGCGCGCCGGTCACATCGACGTCGTGTTCGGCACGCACAACCTCGCGCACGCTCCGGCGCTGATCGCTCGCAGTCGTCGGGAGGGACCGCTGATCGAGATCCTCGAGGAGCACGAGGCGTATCCGTCGGCACTCCCGGCGCGGCGCGAGCAGCCACACAGCGCGTGGGTCACGATCCAGATCGGGTGCGACAACAGCTGCGCGTTCTGCATCGTGCCTCAGGTGCGGGGCCGCGAAGTGAGCCGGCGCACGGGCGACATCATCCACGAGATCGAGGAGCTCGTCGCCGACGGCGTCGTCGAGATCACCTTGCTCGGCCAGAACGTGAACTCCTACGGCCGCGATCTGGGCGCGGGACAGTTCCGCCCGCAGTTCGCCGATCTGCTGCGCGCGATCGACGGCATCGATGGAGTGGAGCGCATCCGCTTCACGTCGCCGCACCCGAAGGATCTGCGCACCGAGACGATCGCGGCGATGGCCGAGTGTGCCGGCGTGTGCGAGCACCTCCACCTACCGTTGCAGAGCGGTAGCGATCGCGTGCTCGGTCGGATGCATCGCGGTTACACGGCGGAGCGCTATCTGGAACGCCTGGCGGCGGCTCGTGCTGCAGTTCCCGATCTCGCCGTCACCACCGACATCATCGTCGGGTTCCCCGGCGAGACCGACGCCGATTTCGAACAGACCCTCGATGTGGCGCGGGCGGCGCAATACGACAGCGCGTACACGTTCATCTTCTCGCCCCGACCCGGCACCGAAGCAGCCGAGATGGTCGACGACTTCACCAGTCCCGAAGTGTGCGCGCAACGGATGCGCGCGCTGGTCGAGGTCGTGGAGCAGTCGGCGCTCGACAAGCATGCGGCGCGCATCGGGCGGCTGGAAGACGTGCTGGTCGAAGGGCCGTCGCGCAAAGATCCCGCTGTGCTCGCGGCGCGCACGCGCCAGAACAAGCTCGTGCACTTCAGCGGAGACCTCGGCCCCGGCGATCGGGCGACGGTGCGCATCACGACCGCGGCGCCGCACTGGTTGCGCGGCGAGCTCGTGGATGTGGTGCGCCGGGCCCCGCGCGTGCGTACTCACCTCCAGTTCACCGTGGTGTGACCTGCCATCTCGCGATCGTCGGCCCAACGGGTGCCGGCAAGTCGGAGATCGCGCTGCGAGTGGCGGTGCGCGCCGGCGACGCGGAGATCGTGTCGCTCGATTCGATGCAGGTCTACCGGGGCCTCGACATCGGGACCGCGAAGCCGACCGCCGCCGAGCAGGCCGCGGTGGCCCATCACCTGATCGACGTCGCCGAACCCGACGACGACTGGTCGGTCGCCCGCACCCAAGCTGCGGCGCGCGCGGCCGTGGCCGACATCGAAGCGCGCGGCAAGCGAGCGGTGCTCGTGGGCGGCACGGGCCTCTACGTGCAAGCCGTGGTCGATGCCTTCGAGCTGCCCGGCGAAGACCTTGCGCTGCGGGCAGAGCTCGAGGCGGCCACGAGCGAGCCGGGCGGGTTGGCGGCGGCCTGGGCGGAGCTGTCGGCGGCCGACCCCGTTGCCGCCCATCGCATCGACGAGCACAACCAGCGCCGCATCGTGCGAGCACTCGAAGTCATCCGCTCCACGGGCCGACCGTTCTCGTCGTTCGGTCCCGGAGTGTTCGCTGCGGGCCCCACCGCGTTTCCGGTGCTGGTCGCCGGGATCTGGTGGCCGCGCGCCACGCTCACGTCCCGGCTCGAGCACCGCAGTGCCACGATGCGAACGGCCGGACTCGCCGACGAGGTGCGCGCGGTCGCGCCGCGCCTCGGACGGGCCGCAGCGCAGGCGATCGGCTACAAGGAGCTGCTCGGCGCTCTCGCCGGCGAGTCGTCGCTCGACGACGCCTTCGCGCTCGCCCTGCGCCGCACGCGCAGCTTCGCCCGCCGCCAGCGCATGTGGTTCCGGCGCGATCCGCGAGTGGTGTGGTTCGGCGGTGGCGGCCCGGATGCGCACGGCGGCGACGAATTGCAGTTGGCGGGCGACGCGGTGCTGGCATGCTGGGAGCGAACGAGCTGATGCGATGAACCTCACGCTGGCGAAGCTGCACGCCACTGGCAACGACTTCTTGGTGCGAACCACCCGTGAGGGCGACGCGCCGATCTCGGCGCGTCTCGCGGCGGCCTTGTGCGATCGGCACACCGGCATCGGGGCCGACGGTCTGATCACGCTGGGTCCGCCTACCAGCAGCGGCGCCGATTGCTCGTTCCGGCTCCGCAACGCCGACGGCGGTGAAGCCGAGCTGAGCGGCAACGGGCTGCGCTGCCTGGCGTGGGTCGCGGCGCGCGACGGGTTCGGCTCCGAGCGCTCGCTGGTGGTCGACTCACTCGCCGGGCTCCACGACATCGGCCTCGCGCGCGACGCCGACGGCATGGTGGTCGCCGCCGACGTCGACATGGGCGCCGCGACCTTCGATCCCCAGCAGATCCCGGTGCTGGCCGACTCGCCGTTCGATCTGACCGCCACCGTGCACAGCACCGAGTACCGCGGCGACGCCGTCGGCATGGGCAACCCGCATTGGGTGCTGCGCGTCGACGATCCGGAGCTCGCGCGAGTGGTGCAGCACGGACCGCGTCTCGAACACGACGACCGTTTCCCGAAGCGCACCAACGTGGAGTTCGCGGCGGTCGAAGACGACCACACGGTGCGCATGCGCGTCTGGGAGCGCGGTGCGGGGGAGACCCGTTCGTGTGGCACGGGCGCGTGTGCCACCGCGGCCGCCTTGCACCGCCGCGGCCTGGTCGGCGACGACGTGACCGTGTGCGTGCCCGGTGGCGCGCTGCAGGTGCGTCTCGGTCCCACGATCCGCCTCGGTGGTCCGGTCGTGCACGTGTTCGACGTTCGCGTCGACACCGAACGGTTCGCCCGATGAGCGATCGAGAGCGCGAGGCTCGCGGGCAGCGCCGGCTCACGGCCACCGAGGTCGACCTCGGTGTCGTGCGCCAGCGCGCCTTGCTGGTCGGCACCACGGCGGTGAGCGGCAGCGTCGAGGAAGCCGAAGCGTCGCTCGACGAGCTGGCCCTGCTCACCGACACTGCGGGCGCCGATCCGGTGCACCGCGAGCTGCAACGCCGCGACACGCGCGATCCAGCCACCTACATCGGGCGCGGCAAGGCGGCCGAGATCGCCGAGATGGCCGAAACGCTCGACATCGACGTGGTCGTGTTCGACGACGAGCTCACCCCGGCCCAGCAGCGCAACCTCGAAGCGCTGTTCCATCGCGACGTCGTCGACCGCGCCGCGTTGATCCTCGACATCTTCGCCCAGCACGCCACGAGTGGCGAGGGCATGGTGCAAGTGGAGCTGGCCCAGCTGCGCTACCGCCTGCCCCGACTGCGCGGGCGAGGCGTGCAGCTGTCGCAACAGGGCGGTGGGATCGGCACCCGAGGACCGGGCGAGACGCAGCTCGAAGTGGATCGACGGCGCCTGCAACGCCGCATCCAGAAGCTCGAACGAGACTTGATCTCGCTGGCCGCGAACCGCACCGTGCAGCGCAAGTCGCGCCGCCGCAGCCCGCTCGCGCGCGTGGCGCTCGTCGGCTACACGAACGCGGGCAAGAGCACCTTGCTGAATCGGTTGACGCACGCCGGCGTGCTGGTCGAAGACCGGTTGTTCTCCACGCTCGACCCCACCACCCGGCGCCTCGCGCTCCCGGGCGGCGAACCGGTGCTCCTGTCCGACACGGTCGGCTTCGTGCAGCGATTGCCGCACCAGCTCGTGGAGGCGTTCCGTTCCACCCTCGAGGAGGTCGCCGAGGTCGACCTCCTCGTGCACGTGGTCGACGCTTCGCATCCCGAACCCGACTCGTTGATCGCCGCCGTGCATCGTGTGCTCGACGAGATCGGCGCCCACGACGTGCCCGAGCTGCTCGTGTGGAACAAGGCCGACATCGCGGCGCCTGACACCGTCGAGCGCCTGCGCGTCACGCATGCCGGTTCGGTGGTCGTGTCGGCCGCCAAGGGCACGGGCATCGAGGCGCTGCTCGAGCGGATCGCCGACCGTCTGCGTGCGCAGGCTCGGGTCGTCGAGTTCGTGGTGCCCTACGACCGGGGTGACGTGTTGGCCGCGCTCCATCGCGAGGGCGAGGTGCTCGTCGAGGTGCACGACGATCTCGGCACCCGCGCCCAGGTGCGGATCCCCGACGCGGCCCGCAACCGCTTCGCCGAGTTCATCAGCCCCACCGATGCGTCGCTCACCCGGGACTCGTCCCGGCGAGCGGCGCATGGGTAGCCTTGGCCGTTCCCATGGCCTCCGACCTGGTCTTCTACCGCGGCCCGAAGGGCTCATCCGATCATCGGGTCGTACGCCTCTTCGACGCGCTCCACGACCTCGACGCGCACCCCATGGCGTCGCTGTGGGAGGTGCTCGACACCGTCGATCACACTCCCGATGCGCTCGGTGTCGTGCCGATC
Organism: Acidimicrobiia bacterium; assembly: GCA_017882905.1. Taxonomy (GTDB): domain Bacteria; phylum Actinomycetota; class Acidimicrobiia; order IMCC26256; family PALSA-610; genus Chersky-683. The sequence goes on from JADGOO010000159.1 coordinate 8,558, forward strand.
GAGTCGTCGATCGACGGCGAGCTCATGAGCGTGGTCGATCGGGTGCTGTTCTCCACCACGCGGGTGCTGTTCGCGGCCGAAGCGGTGCTGTCGGAATCGATCGCCGTGTTCGCGCACCGCGCCGACGCGGTGCCGCACCGGGCCATCTCGCACCCCGAGATCCTGCAGATCTGCCACGGCTACATCGCCATGAACGGCCTGCAGAGCGAAGTGGCCGACGCCACGTCGGTGGCCTGCGAGATCGTGCGCGCCCGCCGCGACTCGCAGCTCGTGGCGCTCGCGCCGCACGAGGTCGGGCGGGCATATGGCCTCACGCAGCTCGACGACGACGCGGCCGACATCGGCGAGATCCGCACTCGGTACCTGCTCGCGTCGCAGCGCGCCGGCGATCCCACCGGCCGCGACCGCACGATGCTCGCGATCACACCACCGCGCGACGCGCCGGGCGTGCTCGCCACGATCCTCGACGCGTTCTCCACCCATCACGTGAACCTGAGCAGCCTCACGAGCCGGCCGTTGCGCACGAACGACAGCACGCCGCACTACGCGTTCGTCGTCACCTGCGACGGACACACGGCCGACGATTCGGTGCGTGCGGCGATCACCCGCGTGCTCGAGTCGGAGTGCGCGGTGCGGCTGCTCGGCGTGTACCCGCGCTGGCTCGGCCCGGAGGTGTGCACGCCGTTCGGCGAGATGCCGCGCGGCTCGGTCACGATGGCCGACGCCGCGCACGTGCTCGACCCGCCGCGTGTCGGCCACGTCGCGGCGCGCTGAGCCGATGGGCGACACGATCGCGTACCTCGGGCCTGAAGGCACGTTCGCGGAAGCAGCGGCGCGCCAGGTGCGCACAGTTGCCGTCGGAGCGCTCGAGCCGGTGAGCGATGTGGAGACGATCGCCGACGGTGTGGAGCGCGGCATCTACCCGTACGGCGTGGTACCGATCGAGAACTCGGTGCACGGTTACGTGCTGCCCACACTTGACCATCTGCTCTTCGTCAACGAGCGTGTGCTCGTGCGTGAGGAAGTGGTGCTCGACGTGTCGTTCACGCTCTGGCGCAACGCGGCCGCGGTGCCGGGCACGGCGACGGTGGTGCTGAGCCACCCGCACGCGCTCGCGCAGTGCCGGCGCGCCATCGCCGCGCGAGGGTTGCGCCAAGAGGATGCGCCGTCGACGGCCGACGCGTGCCGTCTTGTGGCCCACGAACGGTCCGACGCGCTTTGCATCGCGAGCCCGCACGCCGGCGCCCAGTACGGCTTGGTCGCCGAAGCCGAGGGCGTCGAGGACCGTACCGGTGGGCGCACGCGCTTCTACCTGCTCGCGTCACGCCTCGCGGCCACCCCCGACACGGCCACCGACTTTCGCACGGCCTTGGTGCTGACACCGGTACGCGACCGGCCCGGTCTGCTGCTCGAGATGCTGCGGCCGTTCGCCGAGCGGGGGGTGAACCTCAGCTCGTTGATGAGCCGCCCATTGCGCTCGGGGCTCGGTCTGTACTGCTTCTTCGTGATCGTCGACACGCACATCGACGACACGCGCCTCGCCGCGGCGCTGTCCGATCTGCTCGACGCGGGTGTGCGCATCAAGAACCTCGGCTCGTATCTGGCGTGGCCGAGCGCACCGCCGTTGGCCAACGCGCATGCCGACGTGCCGCCGGGATCGGTGGCGAGCAACGATCCGCCCGACCGCCAGGCCCGCGCGCTGGCCCCGCCCCACGATGCCTGAGCGCAGCGAGCAGTCGAATGCCTGAGCGGGTGGCCGTGCTGGGCTTGGGTCTGATCGGCGGCTCGCTCGCGGCGGCGTTGCCTGACGGGTTCGAGGTGGTCGGGTTCGATGTCGATCCGGTGACGCGTACCGCGGCCCGGCGCGACGGCGTGACCGTGGTCGATTCGGCGGCGACCGCCGTCGCCGACGCGCGGGTGATCGTGGTGGCCGTACCCGTCGACGCGATCGAGGCGACGTTCGCGACGGTGGCCGGTTCGGCTCGCCCGGATGCGATCGTCACTGACACCGCGTCGGTGAAAGGCCCCGTCGTCGCGGCGGCGCGTTCGGCAGGGTTGCGGTTCGTGGGCGGCCATCCGATGGCGGGGCGCGAGACGAGCGGCTACGCGTCGGCGACCGAGTCGTTGTTCGCCGGCGCCCGGTGGGCGCTGTGCGTGGAGGCCGACACTCGGGTCGACGACGTGCTCGCGATCGCGGGTGTGGTGCACGCCGTGGGCGCCGGTGTCGTGCCGGTGAGTGCCGACGCGCACGATCGTGCCGTGGCGGTGGTGAGCCATCTCCCGCACGTGACGGCGGCTGCGCTCGCGGCGCGCGCGATCGACGATGACGATGGCGACCTGCTCCTCGGTCTGGCGGGTGGGTCGTTCCGCGATGCCACGAGGGTTGCGCGCGCCCCGGCCGCGTTCTGGTCGACGGTGTTGCGGGCCAACGCGCCCACGATGGCGGTCCTGTTGCGCGAGCACGCGGCCACACTCGTCCGGGTCGCATCGTTGGCCGAGAGCGGCGAGAGCGACGCGCTCGAGCAGTTCTTCGCGCACGGTGGCGAGTCGCGGGTGCGCTTCGAAGCGCGCACGGGCGCGCCGCTCGCGGTCACGTTGCCCGACGACGAGGGCGCGGCGCGCGAGGTGCTGCTCGACCTCGGCCGCCGCGGCGGCTACGTGACGAGCGTCGAGCCCGGTCGCGTGTTGCACGCCCGTGTGTCGGGCGGCGGGGCCAAGCCGTGACGGCGACTCCGGCGATCGGGCCCGCGTGGGTGCGCGAGCGCGTGGGCGCGCTACGGGCCACCGCGCAGTCGCACCCGAACGGCATCATCGATTGCAACGTCGGCACACCGTGCGATCCGGTGCCCGACTTCGTGGCCGATGCCGTGGCCCGCAGCGTGCCGCTGTCGGGTCCGTATCCGCTGTCGGTCGGGAGCGTCGAGTACCGCGACGCGGCGCGAGCGTGGATCGCGCGGTGCTTCGGCGTGGATCTCGCCCGCGATTCCGTGGCCGCGTGCGTGGGCACGAAGGAGTTCGTGGCGACCCTGCCGCACCTGCTCGGCCTCGTCGACGAGCGCTTCGCCGCACGCGACACCGTGTTGCATCCCGCGGTCGCGTACCCGACCTACGCGTTCGGGGCCCGCTACGCCGGGTGCCGGGCCGTCGAGGTGCCGCTGACGGCGGCGTGGAAGCTCGATCTCGACGCGATCGACGATCGCGACGCCGACCGCGCGCGCGTGCTGTGGATCAACACGCCCGCCAACCCCACCGGAGCCGTGGATTCACGCGCCGAGCTGGAGCGGGTGGTCGAGTGGGCGCGGACGCGCGAGATCCTCGTGGTGAGCGACGAGTGCTACGTGCAGCTGGTGAGCGGCGCGGCGACAGTGCTCGAGGCCGGCGGCGACGGTGTGCTCGCACTGCACAGCCTCTCGAAGCGATCGAACTTCGCCGGCATGCGCGCCGGGTTCTACGCGGGCGACCGCGCCCTCGTCGGCGCGCTCACCGATGTGCGGCGCGATGCCGGCGGCATCGTGCCCACACCCGTCCAGGCCGCGGCGGTCGCGGTGCTGCGCGACGACGCGCACGTGGAGGAGCAGCGGGCACGCTACGAGCGACGGCGGCAGGTCGTGATCGAAGCATGCGGGCACCACGGCGTGGTGCACGACGGCGGTCCGATGCCGTTCTATCTCTGGCTGCGCGCCACCGACGGCCGCGATGGCTGGCAGCTCGCCGACCGGTTCGCACGGGCCGGTGTACTCGTCGCGCCGGGCGCTACCTTCGGCGCCGAGGGTGCCGGCCATGTCCGACTCGCTCTCGTGCAACCCGATGCGCGCATCAACGAGATCCCGGCGCGACTCGCCGCCGCAGAACAGGAGAGCCGATCGTGAGCGATCTGCCGTCGATGATCACCAAGCTGTTCGAAGCGGGCAGCGATGTCGAAGCCGTGATGCCGCGCGCCGAAGCGCGCGCCACCGTGCGCGAGGCGATCGGTCAGCTCGATTCGGGCTCGGCGCGCGTTGCCGAGATCATCGATGGTGAGGTGGTCGTCAACACCTGGGCGAAGCTGGCGGTGCTCTGCTGGTTCCGGCTCAACGACCTCGAGGTGATCGAGGTGGGCCCGTTCCAGTACGCCGACAAGCTGCCGCTCAAGCGCGGCTACCGCGAGGCTGGCGTGCGCGTCGTGCCGGGCGCGAGTGCTCGCTTCGGCGCCTACCTCGGCAACAACGTCGTGTGCATGCCGAGCTACGTGAACATCGGTGCCTACGTCGACGACGGGACGATGGTCGACACGTGGGCCACGGTCGGCAGCTGCGCGCAGATCGGCAAGAACGTGCACCTCTCGGGCGGCGTCGGCATCGGTGGTGTGCTCGAACCGCCGAACGCGGTGCCGGTGGTGATCGAAGACGACTGCTTCATCGGGAGCCGCTCGATGGTCGTCGACGGCGCCCGCGTGCGCGCCGGTGCGATCCTCGGTGCCGGCACGATCCTGGCTCGCAACACACCCGTGATCGAAGCCGAGACCGGCAACGAGGTCGGGCGGGGAGTGGTGCCCGAACGCGCGGTCGTGGTGCAGGGAACGCGCATGAAGGAGTTCGCCGGCGGCGCGTTCGGGTTGCCGTGCGCCCTGATCCTGCGCTACCTCGAACCGGGTCAGGGCCACGAGCGCATCCAGCTCAACGAGCTGCTGCGCGATCACGGCACCATCGCATGACCGCAGTCGACGCGGTGGTGGAACGGCCCGCGGCCGACCTGTTCGCGCTCACCGAGGCACTGTGTGCCGTGCCGTCGGTGCATCCCGACGAGGGTGCACTCACCGACGCGATCGAGACCCGCTTGCGGGCCCGCGCGCCCCACCTCGACATCGTGCGCTCGGCGAACAACGTCGTGGCCCGCACGGCGTTCGGGCGCGATCGGCGCATCGTGCTCGCCGGCCATGTCGACACGGTGCCGCCCAACGCGAACCAGATCCCGCGCCGCGACGGCGACATGCTGCACGGGCTCGGCAGCGCCGACATGAAGGGCGGCCTGGCCGCGCTCCTCGGCCTCGCCGAACGGTGCGGAGCCGTCGATCCGCGCTTCGACCTCACCATCATCTGGTACGAAGGCGAAGAGGTCGCCGACGAAGCCAACGGGCTGCGGCACCTCTTTGCGAGCGATCCCCGCCTCGTGCTCGGTGACCTGGCCATCCTGCTCGAACCCACGGGCGGCTGGGTCGAAGCGGGCTGTCAGGGCACGTTGCACATGGAGGCTGTCTTCCACGGTTCGCGAGCCCACAGCGCCCGGCCCTGGATGGGCACCAACGCGATCCACCGGCTCGCGCCGGTGCTCACGCGCCTGGCCGCGGCGTCGATCGAAGCAGGCCCGGTCACCGTCGACGGGCTCGAGTTCCGCGAGGCGCTGCAAGTGGTGCGCGTCGAGGGCGGCGTTGCCAACAACGTGGTGCCCGACCGTGCGCACCTCGTGGTGAACCGCCGCTACGCGCCGTGCTTCGGTCCGGCCGACGCCGAAACCCAGCTCGGCGCGCTGCTCGACGGCGCCGACGAGATCATCGTGCGCAACAACTCGCAGGGCGCGGCGCCCAACCTCTTCAACCCGCTCGTCGCCGAGTTCATCGGCACGCTCGATCTGGCCGTGCGCCCGAAGCTGGGCTGGACCGACGTGGCCCGCTTCGCGGCCCACGGCGTTCCGGCCCTCAACTTCGGTCCCGGCGATCCCACGTTGGCCCACACGGCCCAGGAATGCGTGGCCCGGCACGAGATCGAGGGCGTCTACGGGGTGCTCGCGCGCTTCGTCGGCATCGAGTAGCCCGGCGATCAGGCACCCTCGGCGAGGGCGCGCATCGCGGCCACGAGCTGTTGCGACGCGCTGCCGCTCACGCGCTCGAACACGAACCGTTGCACGAAGCCGGCTTCGGGATCGGGACGACACCACGCGACCTTGCCCCGAACCTGCACGGTCGTGCCCCGGTTGGGCGGGACGGCGAAGCGCAGCAACGCGGCGGTGCGCATGGGCAGATCGCGTTCGGTGCGCACCACGATCTCGCGCGTCGACAGCTCGACGGCCACGCCCCGCAGCGGCTGGTCGCTGTGCAGCCGACCCGACACGACCAGGATGTCGACCTTCGCCGCGAACGGCAGATCTTGTTGCGGTCGGCCGTCGGTGCCCGAGTCGGCCACGAGCTCGAGGACGAGGCAGGCACGGCCGTCGTGCGCGGTGGCGGTGGAGCGCACCACCGCGACGATCCCGCTGGCGTGCTGCGCTCCGACACCGAGGGTCACGAGCGCTTCGCGACCGACGGCGCCCGCGACCGGGTGCTCGGGCGCGACCACGATGCGCCGGGTGTCGAAGTCGACCACTTCCGCGCGGAACGCGCCTACGCCGCCGACGGTGAGCCGGGCCCACGCCCGCTCGGTCAGCTCGGAGCCGAGTCCATTCGGCGCGTCACCCACGCCCCAAGGCATCGGTGCCGACGACGGGCGACCTGAGCCCCGTCTTCACTGAGCCAGCTCAGAGTCGCCGCAGCACGGTCACGACGCGCCCGTAGATGGCGATGTCGCGCGGGTCGAAGACCATGTCCTCGAGCACAGGGTTCGCGGGGCGCAGGATGATCTTGCCGCGGCGGTTGAGGTACGTCTTGACGGTGGCTTCCTCGCCCGGGATGCCGGCTACGACGATGTCGCCGTTCTCGGCGGTGGGCTGCACGCGCACCACGACGTAGTCGCCGTCGAAGATGCCCGCCTCGATCATCGACTCGCCGCGGACCCGCACCATGAACAGCTCGCCGGGGCCGGTGAAGTCTTCGGGGAGGGGGAGCGTCTCTTCGATGGTCTCGGACGCCAACACGCCGGTGCCTGCCGCGACGTCGCCGACGAGCGGCACGAAGCGCACGGTGCCCCGCTCGACTGGTTCTGCGGACATCGGCTCGTACACGAGGTCCATCGCGCGCGGCTTCGTGGGGTCGCGACGCAAGAAACCCTTGTCCTGCAGGGCAGCGAGGTGCGCGTGCACGGTGGACGGCGACGACAAGCCGACGGCTTCGCCGATCTCGCGCACCGACGGCGGGTAGCCCTTGTCGCGCACGCAGCTGTCGATGTACTCCAGCACCTGGCGCTGGCGGTCGGTGAGGCCCCCGAAGCGCCGTCGCGTCGCGACGGGAACGTCGGCGCCGGCCGCCGGAGCGGTCGACTTCGCCGCGCTCTTGGCGCTCGTGCGCACGCTCGCCCGGGCGGGGCTGGCGGGCACTCGTGTGGAGTTACTGGGGCGTTGGGGCGGCATTTTGGGAACGTATCACGATCACACGTTCGTTGCAAACACCCGTTCGTGGAAGTCCCTTGACAACGAACAGCTGTTCGGGCAGCGTGGCTGTCACACCCTCGTGGTTCGATCCGATCGACCCCGAAGCCAGCGAGGGCCGCACCAGCCTGCGA